>RXKA01000192.1 GCA_003962985.1 Pseudomonadota bacterium
TGTTTGTTCCTGTTTGTTTAACTAGATTGAACCAAATAGATTCATCTTTTGAATTGAAACTAATGTCGAGAATTGACCCGTTATTAGTTTTAGTAGCTGTGTAGATTTTGAATCCCATATTATTTAATAGTAATTTTTCCTTTATTAACAAGTCTGGCTAGTTTGCGAGCATTTACCTGTTTAACTTCTGATTTGTGTTGATTCACAACAACAAACTGTTTGGCGTCATAAAATTTAACTACGCCATTTTCAATTACGATGTCTGCATTGAATAATTTCATATTGTACTTATTATACACAACTTGCTTAAAATGTCAACTCTTTTTTGTAATTTTTTATATCGTACTCAACCATCCGTTGAACCAATTCATAAAATGAATATTGTCTAGCCCATCCTAAATCTTTAATAATTGCTGATGCATCCCCATTTAGATATGTGACATCGTGCGGGCGGACGAATTTTTGATTGATTGTAATAGCTGAATCAAACATACAGGAATCATTTATACCTGCTGCGTCTAAAGCTTTATTAATGAAATCTCTGACTGTATGGCAAGAATCAGCGGATATGACATATGATTTGGGGCTTGTATAATTAGGATTAAATACGTCTTGATTAAACATTCTCCAAATAGCATCTGCAACGTCTCCAGCAAATTGCCAACTTCTATAGCTATTTAAATTACCAAGCTCAATAGGTTTATAAGATTCTTTATTCTGAATAGCATGAAAAATTCTAGCGACACCCTTAGTAATCTTCCTTGTCACATATTTTTCTCCACGTAATTCAGACTCGAAATTAAAGCACCATGGCTGAACAGCGTATAAATTATAACTATTTCTATAAATATTAACCAAATAGCGAGCCGCTGCTTTTGAGCAAGCATAAGGAGATTTAGGATCAATTAAAGTTGATTCATTTTGTAAATTGCCATTATTAACATCAGCACCAAATTCTTCACTAGTACCTAAATTCAGGTATCTAGTTAATGGGCTATGTTTACGAATAGCTTCTAATTGATAAAGAACTCCTAAAGTATTTATTTCTATATGTTGAACCGGAACTGACCAAGACTCACCGACGAAAGCGTTTGCCGCAGTATTTAAAAAGTATTTAGGTTTATATTTAACAATAAGATTCTCTATACTAATAGGATCACTTAAATCCATTAATTCCCAAGTTACCCTAGAAGAATCAAAAATATACGTTTGATTATCAAAGCTTTTGTGTCTTAAAGTAGCTACGATATTGATATCTATATTGTTGTCTTGCAAATACTTAACAACAAATTGACCAAGTTGGCCGGTTGCTCCAGTAATAATAATGGTTTCTTTATTCATTATATATTTAATAGTTCAGGTTTGCTTTGCCCAGTTTTTTCAAAAAATTCATCATTCCATTCTAGTATATTTTTATCTTTATTCCATTTGAAAGAACATCCACTTCCTAAACCAAAATGAATCTCTTGATATTCAATTTTATTCTTTGATCTTTCATCATTAAGCCAAGTGTAATGAAGTGGATTAACTAATTTAATTGGAATTAATATAGAAGAAAAAGATTTATACTCTGCTTCGTTTTTTGCTAAAGTATTTATATATGTTACATCATTGTCCCAAACGAACCTATTTAATTTAAATTGTCCATTATTTATCCTAAATAATCTAGGAGGTCTAAATCCAGTTGTATATGTATAAGTAGAGAAAGTTAAATTTTTAAATTCTATTCTGAACCAAGTTACTAACTTATTTTTCTCTACAAATTCAAACAAATTATCAATCTCGTCTTGTGTGTACTCTTCGTCACCATCTACGAGTAAAACATAATCATAGTCGCGTTGTAATATTTGTTGCAAAGCGTAATCTCTAACGACATGCTCATATTCTAAATCTTCTTTATTAATTTTAGTATATAAATATTCTAAAGATCCATTATCTAAATATTCATTTAATACTTTATGAGAATCATAGTCTTTTTGATATGGAAACTCTTTGAAAGGGGATGATACGGCGAAAATTCCTATTTCGTGCCTTTCCTTGGCTTTAACCCAAGGTTGCAAACTGCCGGAAATCAAATCCGACATTCCATAAGAACAATATATAACTCCTAATTTCATAATTTATATGCGGCCAATTCTTCTACCATTTGTTCTATAGTTTTAACAGAGACACCCCAATATATCAAATTTGTTTTCGGATATTGAGTTGCTAATACTCTATTTATAGCAGTTTCATTGTTTCTTGCTCTTATTATAGTATTTTTTTCAAAATATGTATTAATTAAACATAACAATCTATGCTTTGTGACGTAATGCATAGGAACGATGTTCTGGAATCTATTATTTTGTAATAAATCATTTGTTACAATATTGTTATAGATTTGCGCCATTTGTAAAGTTGTTACTCCATTCCAAAATACATTAGTATATCCATTGACCTCATCAGTTTGTGATAAAAACCAGCTTAATAAACTATAATTTGTATTCAATTCTGGCCCAATCAAAGAACACCTAAAATTATACACATTGGAAGCAGTTACTTCCCCCAAACTTTTTGTTTTATCGTGAACTGAGATTGGATTATGTTGGCTATATTCCAATCTTTCGTCATTGGACTCTCCATATACACCATCTGAACTTTGATGTAGAATATATTTTACGTTTTTAAGTAAAGCCACTTTAATAGGAATAAGTGTATTTGCCTCAATCATTTTACGTATATTCCAAATGCTTTCAGAGCCTTTTTGTGAAATATGTCCAATACAATTAATTAAATAATCGTAATCTTCATGATCTTTCCATAACTTCTCGATTTGTATATAATTAACACCCTTTTCAATTCTTGCTGGTGTGGTTTGATAATATCCATCAACTATAAGTTTTAAATTTTTACTTAATACATTAGTAACCATATGACCAAGCATTCCATTAACGCCAAGTACAGCTACTCTTTTTAATTTAGTGTTATCCATATTCCTTTGTAGTTTTGGTTAGATTCTATTATT
>RXKA01000007.1 GCA_003962985.1 Pseudomonadota bacterium
ACGGTGGCAGCAGTTGTCAGAACGATAGTTTGAGCGTAGTAGGAGGTCGACTTGAATTTCGACAGGATAATACTGGAAATAACGGATCTGGTTGGTGCTATGGGCTAGAGCTTGCCGAAGCAGATTTTGTATCGCCAAATACAGGAACACCTACTACAAATAAAATTTCTAGATTAACACCACCTCCCGCAATATTACAGCCAATACCAAACTGGCTACCTGCAAGCAATAACGCCACAGTGATTTATGCTAAAAACAATCAACCTACTTGCGATGGTAATGAGGGTATAATCAACATTAAAAATAATATAAACTACGATATTACTCCTACGGGCGGCTATGATATTAACCAAATACCGAGAGTCATACTACTAGCCGATTGTGGTATTGTGATAGATAAAGAAGTTACTAATGTCGATGCATCACTTATAACTCGCGGTACTATAAACACGTGCAGTGCTAGGCAAGCAAGTCCAATTCCGCTTAATGTAACTGGTGCAAACTATTTATTAACAAAAGATGATTGTAATAAACCACTTAAGATAACTGGCCATATTTTGGCTAAAAAAGTTAACTTACTTAGAACTTACGGAGCTGATTTAACCAGTGCAACGGGTAACCCAACTATACCAGCTGAAGATTTCACTCAAAATCCGATTGACTTTATATCTACATATCGTCAATCCTATCAGGAAGTCAAGCTTGTTCCTGAAGACGAGACCAATCTGCCGCCTAGATATTAAAAACAATAAAAAACTTGCTTTGTTTGATACTGCTTATGTATAATATATCCAAGTTATGAAATTAATAAACACGGTGGGCGATTTCTTTGCACTAGATATTGGTACTAGTGCTATTAGGTTAGTTCAGCTTTCAAAAAAAGGTAGTTCTGATAGTTGGACTCTTGATAAATATGGGTATGCTCCAGTAGACCCGAAGATTAGCAGTAGCGATTCCGAAGAAGACAGACGTAAATTGGGCGAGGTTATACTAACTGCGATTGGCCAGAGTGGTATCAAAACCCGCGATGTAGTGGTTGGTATTCCTTCTAATAAAACTTTCGCAACAATTGTAGATTTGCCAAAGATGAGCCCGCAAGAATTAAAAACCAATATTCAATATGAAGCAGAACAGTATATTCCTTCTAAAATTGACGAAGTAAAGATTGACTACGCACTTTTGGGCGATAGCCCTATTAATCCCGAAAAGTCTGAAGTTTTAATTACTAGTGTTGCCAATGAATATAGTGAACCGCGCCTTGATATGATTGAAAATCTAGGTTTGAATGTATTAACACTTGAACCAGACTCAATAGCTCTTGTTAGGGCTGTTCTACCGGCTAATTCTACTAATGGAGTGTTGATTGTTGAGATGGGCGATACATCAAGCGATATTGTGGTTGTTAAAGACGGTGCTCCGCGATTGGTGCGAGCAATACCGATTGGTTTTCAAAGCTTGGTAAAAACAGCAGTTCAAAACCTTAATATAGATCAAAGTCAAGCTCAACAATTTATCTTGAAATTTGGCCTTGCTCCTGATCGACTAGAGGGTAAAGTTATTCATTCAATTGATGGTATTCTAGATCAATTTTCATCTGAAATTAATAAATCGGTTAATTTCTTCCAAGGTCGTTATGTAAATACACCAGTTTCATCTGTTCTTCTTTCTGGTTATTGCACGGCTATCCCACTATTTTCAGAATATATTAACGGTAAAATTTCGATTCAATCCCAACTAGCCAATCCGTGGCAAAAAGTACAGCTTTCAGTAGCTGATAAAGATAAGCTATCCCCAATTTCATCACAATTTGGCGTTGTACTAGGTCTTGCGCAAAGGACAACATTTGTATGATTGAGATTAACCTTCTACCTGCAGTAAAACAAGATTTTATTCGTGCTAAGCGATTAAAGCGCATTATTACATCAGTATCTATATTAGTTACGATTGTCGCTCTTGGTCTTTTGGGGCTAGCTGCAACTGTGGTGTATGCAATTCAACCTGTTACCAGCAGTTTTCTGGATAAAGCCATAGACGAAGATTTAGCTAAATTGAATCAAGATAAAAACTTAACTCGAAATTTAACGATTCAAAATCAACTGAGCAGTATTACTCAGTTGCATGAACAAAAGGGAAATGTTGTTAATATTTTTGAATATTTAAAGGCACTTAATCCGGCAGCTCCGAATAATCTGACTATCTCAAAAATGCAGCTCGATCCTTCGACAACCACAATGAATATAGAAGCTTCGGCAGCTGATTTTTCAAGACTTGCGATAATTAAAGATACATTTAATGCAGCCGTTTTTAGCTACGCTAAGCCTAAAGATGATGGTGGCGGATTTGACAAAGTTAAGGATGAAAAAGTGTTTTCTGAGGTTAGTATTACCGATCCTTCACTTTCAAATGATTCTGACGGAAAGAGCGTTGTCTCCTTTAAAATGGCGCTAACTTATAACCCACTATTGTTTGACTGGACACTTAAAAATATAATTGTTAGCATTCCTCAAAAGAACACAACTCCAACCGCAAATTCAGTTAATTTGTTTGCAGAAAATCCTACTAAGAAAGAAGAGGTAGCTCAGTAATGGCTGATAAACCACAGAATGGATTGAAAAAGCGTCAACAAATCGATAATACTGGTCGCAAGATGTTCTTTTGGGTCGCCGGTGCTTCAGTTGTGGTATCTTTCGCGATTGTCGGCTTAATATTCCTTGTTCAAAAAGGCCTTATGAACCAAAAGGTGATTGACGAAAAAGGTAAAACAGTTAGTGCTATGAAGCAAAATGTTGAAAGTGCAAAAGAACTTTCGAAGTCTATTAAAAAATTAAACGGCGACAGATCGCTAGGTTTGGTAAATTCTAAGGTAAAGACAAGTAATAATCTCGATAAAATCTTTGGTGCGCTTCCTTATGAAGAAGATACAGTGCCTTTAGCGGCTTCATTGCAAGATACTTTACTTCTCGGCA
>RXKA01000003.1 GCA_003962985.1 Pseudomonadota bacterium
TTTTAGCCTGTATATTGATAGTTTCGGTATTCAGTAACTATCCCTATACAAAAAATACCAGAGGTCACACCTATATAAAACAACAGCAATATGAAAACACACGTTTTTGTGTGAATTTGAACGAAAATCGTATCAAAGGTAGAAATACCCGTAAAAAACTTTTTCGTTGAAATTTACCTCAAATTTCATTTGTTTTCATGATAAAAATAGGCTGTTTTTGCACACTTTTTTAAAAACCTAAGCCAACGGGAAAGCATATCAAAAACAGCCAAAAACGGCGTTAAGCAGATTACCAGAGGTCACACCTATAAGGTAAATTTTGGGTGGGTTTAGGTTGATTCTAAAATGGCTGTAGAAGCCGCAGAAAGGTCAAGGTTAAGTTTTGTTTTGTAACTGGTATCAATACATTAAAATCAATCTATCGTTGAATACAGAGCTTTCTGTGAGGTTGATAGGGATATAAAAACAGTTTCTTGACTCATTAGAAGTCACCTAACACCCTGAATTTACAAAGAGTTTATGGTAAAATAAATCCGTAGTGCCAAGTACAACCATATACGGATTTAATATGACCATTTATGCAGTTACTAATGTTAGCAATTGATTTCCCTAGTATTTCCCCTGCTTCTCTCAAAGAAGAATAAACTGTTAGTTCATTATTTTTTTTATCAATTGATATAACCACTTTATCTATAGGTTTAACAATTTCTTGATTCTCATATAGCCACAAATAACCACCACTTGTGCCATTTTTACGTTTTAATGCTTCTATGATTGAGGTATCATATAATCCCATTACCCTAGCCGCTTCGGAGATTGACGGGAATACTTTTATTGCTTCAAAAGTTTCAACATCTATCATCTTCACTTTGCACCCCAATAAATTTTGTATGTGTAATTTATCTTTCTCCGTGTACACTCTAGCTTTATTAGCCTTAGTGATATTTTCCTTAGCTTGTTGACTTCGTTCTTTCCCTTTATGAGCTAAACCAATCTTTTCCCTATGAGAGTGAGACAACTTACGACCCGTCATTGTCTTACTTTGTTTCTTCCTTACTTCTAACGAACGCTTTGTACCTAAACAGGAGCTTGCCGTTGGACTTAAATTCAACAGTTCATTCTTAAAATCAAACGAATCAATCCAAAATTGCTCACGAGTAATTACATTTTCAATACTACATAATTCAAGAACTTTAAAGAACATATTACTCAAACCATACTTATTAAAGATATTCTGTAATTTCATATTACCATGTCTGTTTTTATGTAAATCACATAAGTGAGTAGCCTTTCGATTGTATAAACTTTTTGCAGACCCTATATATATTTTTTTATTGTGTAAGCACACAATAACATAAATACCAGAAACTTTACGATGGGTATACGAAATATCCTCTAATTCCAAAAATTTTTCTATATTCATAAAATAAAATCTCCTGTGAATTAGCTTCAGCGTTGCCGATTCACAAGAGATTTTAAATCCATAGGACTGGACATAAGTCAATTTTAACATCAAATATTTTTGTTGTCAAGTCCTAGCGTGAAACGGGTGCTGAATCCGTTTTTAATTTCAATAGCTGAATTATATCATATTTTGTTGCAAATGTCAATAAGCAGAAAGTACCTATAATTAGAAACTATCTACATACAAAACGTTACTACCAGTGTAGCCACCTATAAAAGATTAACTCGGTTTTTAGGCTGTTTTATGCATGTTTTCGTTTGGGTCGTGTTTGAAAATGTGCATAAAAAAAAGGCTAAATTTTCTTTCATTTTGTTATGTTTTGAAGCGTTTTTCGTTTTATTTTGTGGCACTTGGTAGTTTGATACTATTTTACTTTTTTAACGGTGTTTTTACGTAAAAACGGCACTTAAGAAAACAATAAATATATCTATAGGTGGTCACACCAGTAACCGATTGTAAAGGGTTCCAATAGGGTTTAAAATCGTTTGTTGTATCAATACATCAAAATAAAGATAGAAAGCAGCGAACACCCCTTATAATCGATTGAGAGGGATTCTGTATAAACGGATTGACAGAGATAAAAATTTATGTTATGATATAAATCATAACGTTATCCAATAAATCTACGCTTTTCAGGTGTACGTAAGAGAGAGATAACGAACATACATAAACCTGACTAAAGAGAGATAGAAATATCTCTCTTTTTTGTTTTTATAGTTTTGCGTACTCTTGGTTAAACCTATCAAGATACACCTGCACACTATTACCACTTACACCATTGTAACCCTTTATAAATCGAATTAAATCCCTCTGTTGCAAAGCAGAAACTAAGTTCCAGTCGGATTTAATAAACCGTAACCCTGTTTGGGTATCGTTACTGTCTGATTGAGACATAAAAGAAAACATCTCTAAAGCTGAGCTAAAGCCCAACTTAGGATAATGGAAACCCATAATTTGAAATTTTCCAAAAGATGCGTACTCAAAAACTTTATTTTGTATCTGGAAGGCAGCAGTAAGTAAAGCCGTATATTCATCCCATTGATTACCTGTGTGAACTTTTCTCCATAAATTACTGTAACTTGGAAATTTATAATAATGGTCAAGATACTTAGGTGTACCTACCTTAAACCATCTATTGTTCATGTATGGGTAGTCCTCAAGTAAAATGTGTATTTCTATTCTAATTTTTAACGAACCATCCGAATTAAAACCACTACCACCAGCTTCAACTGCTATAACTGCTTTAAGTAACTTAAAATCAATATTGTTTTGGTTTGCGAATTCAATTAGTTGTGTGTCTGACATCTGTAATTCTCCTATAATTAGATTTTACTATAAATTTGGTTGGAGTTACATTTGAAGGTTTTTGTGGGAAAATACAGCAGAGAGAAGAAAAATGCATTAATATATATTTGA
>RXKA01000194.1 GCA_003962985.1 Pseudomonadota bacterium
AGTCAATGCATTATACAGGTACAGGTACAGGGTGGCGATGCAGGAGAAACAGGTACCATCTATGTAGCGGTAACTGGTAAATCAGGAGCAAATCCAATTACAAGTCAAAGTAACGATATTAACTATTATGTAGCTGATAATAGTAATATTATGATTAGTAGCCCGAAAGGTGCTGAGTCTAGTCTAAATATCTTTGGCAACGGTTATGAAAGCGCACAAACAGTATTTACATTCAAAAATATAGGTAGTACGAGTAGTTCAATTAATTCATTAGATTTAACTGGTGTAGATTTGCCAAGTGAATTAATGATTATCAGCAACACTTGTGGTACAAGTTTAGCTGCTGGCAGTAGCTGTCAAGTGACGGTAAAATATGGTCCACACATACCAGAAAGTAATATTAGTGGAATAGCTAATTTACAACTTAACTATGGTGTACGGAGAAATACTTTAAGTGGTACGATAAAATATAGCACAACTGCATCCGATAGTTATTTCAAAATTACCAATGTAACAGCAAGTGGCTATACTGGTTCAGGTAGTGAATCTAATCCATATAGTGGTAGTGGCTGTAATAATGTACCATTATTAATTAGCATTACGTATAAAAATATGTCGGTAAATTACGCGGCTCAAAACATGGCATTAAATATTATTGATGGACATGTTTCACCATATATGAGTGTGGAAAGTAATTTAACTACTTGTGGTTATGGCAGTAAAGTTGAAAGTGTAGGAATCGGACAAAGTTGTACTTTGGTACTAAAAGCTGATCGTAACGCAATGATTGATAATAGTAGCTTTAATTTGGATGTACTCTATCCATCAGCAAGCTGGAGTACGAGCCAAGGATTCGTTCGTCAAGATGGCTTTACTTACAATGGCAGCACTAAAACTTATGCAACTTATAGCCAACCAACGTTGGTCAGCAATATTTCACCGACTACAGGGGATAGTTTACAGCGTACACTAAGTCAGACATTTATTGGCGGAACTGGCTGTGGTGACTTTACTACTACGATTAGTGCGATTCCATATGTTGAATCAGTAATCGTATTAAGCGGTAATTGTAGTGTTAATAATGATAAATCAGTTAACTGTACTAATAGCAGTAGCGCAGAAAGTAACATGATTCAATATCGCATCGAGAGTGGTATTCCTCGTCCTGCGAATCTATTTACCGTGTTTGACCTAAGCAATTCTGATAAATATATTTGGTATAACCCTAAACTCATTATGTTTAGTGTTGAGAGTAATGTAAATTAAGTTATCAATTGATTTGCAGATACTGATGCCTTAATTAAGATTAAGGTATCAGTATAGTAATGAATATGAAGATGAATTTTATAAGACAGCGAGATAAATATGAAATTAAAAACTAATCTAATGGTAAGTAGCCTAATGCTGCTAATAGCGGCACTTACGACTAGCTGTAGTAGCACAACAACTAGTGATAGCAACAATAATCTAAGCACGAGGCTAGTAATAGAAAAAGCGGCACCGATTCCTGTTTTGGACGGTCAAGCAACTAGTACGGGAGTCTATGTAAGAAATACTAGCGCCCAAGCGATTACAGATATTACATATGCAGTGGTAAACACTAATAGCAATCATCAAAATTTGGCGGTTAATACGAGTGCCTGCCGTGATATTGCTGCCCATAGTAGCTGTCTCTTACCAATCACGACACCAACACTCGAATTAGGCAATAGTGGTGCCAACCTTATTGTTGCTAGTTATGATGGTCAACAAAGCAAGCAATTGATTAACTATCGTTATACACGTTTAGCCGATTACAGTGGCGTCAACTTTAGCGACAATAGCCAAAGCTTGTATGGAACTAATGACTACGCAACGAGCTATGTATTTGTCGGTAATGGACAAAGCCAAGCTAACGTTGGATTCAATACCAGTAACAATTCTTTAGCGATAATCGGCGGCTTAAGTAATGGTAAAGTCGATATCCCAGCTAAAAGCGTGATTGCACTGGAGTTACAATCAAACCAGAATGTAACTAGTAATCTAGTGACTGTAACACCATATACTGTAACGACAAGCAAAGGCTTAACTACGGCATTGCAACTTGGGGCATACAATAATAGCCAATTGCAAGTAACGATTACGCCACAACAACAAGCTAATTTATTAATGAGTAATGTGGGTATCTTGAGTGCTAGCGAATCAACAGCAACCGTAACCCTGATGAATAATGGTAATAAAGAAGCAACTACGATTAGCTTAGCTTCAAGCTCTGCTGCAGATGTTGCAATCGAAACTGCACAGACAAATCCTTGTGGTGCAACTTTGGCGGTAGGTGCAAGCTGTAATTATAAACTCAAACTACTTAACCAAGAATCTAATGGTAATGTGGTACTAACTTTGAGCTATAACAATGCCCGCGCGAATGTTCAAGCTCTTCAAAGTGTGTACTATTTTAATAATCGCGGTGCACCAATGGTAATTGTAGCACCAAACCAAAGTATCTTTACTGAGGGTGTTGGTACTAATCAAAACATAATCTTTAAAGTTGAGAATATCGGTGGAAGTAAACTTAGTAACATGGTAATAACTCCATTGAAGAACGGATTAACTAATACCACACTAACAGTGCCCAATAACACTTGTGGATCAACACTAGCAGCAGAAAGTTGCCAATTCTCAGTTAATGTGGCAGCTTCAGGGTTGATTGATAGTGGCGTTATTTATGCTAATGTAAAAGGTAGCGCAGGTACTACCAGCTATAGTTTCATGAGTAAATCAGTTGCTGCAACGATAACGGATTCTGCTGCACCGAGCGTAACTTCAACCACACCGCAGAATACACAAATAGGTGTTCTTGCATCAACTGCAATAGTTGTAAATTTTAGTGAAGCAATGAAAGCAATTACGCTAAATACAACTAATATCATGTTACAAAAAGTAAGTGATAGCTCAGTAATTCCATTGACCTTGCAAGGAGTAACGAACAATAATCAAACAGTAACCTTTACCCAAACTAGTGGTAAGTTAGTTGATTTTACTAATTATAAAATAGTAATCAATCCAAGCCAAATTCAGGATGTGAATGGTAATGCACTCAATTCAGCTCAAACCGAATCAACTATTGCGACATTCACGACTGGGGACACTACAGCACCATCAATAACTGGAGTTAATCCAACCAATGGCGCAACTAACCAAAGCCGTACGCCAACGATGAACATTACATTTAGTGAGTCGATGAATCAAACGACACTTAGTACAAGTAATATATTACTGAAAGATGGAAACGGTACATTAGTATCAGGTTATACGACTAGTTATAATTCAGCGACAAATACAGTGACGATTAACTTAAATAGTAACCTATTAAGTGAAACTACGTACCGTATAATACTGAATCAAACAGCGATAACTGATACCGCAGGAAATGCACTTGGCTCTGATGGTAACTATGTTGCAACTCAGTTTACAACTGGAGACTTTACTGCTCCGACCTTAAGTAGCACAACACCAGTAAATGGTGCAATTGATATTGAAGTAGGATCTGGAATAAGTTTAACCTTTAGCGAACCAATGGATACAAGTACCTTAACAGATGCAACTATTAAGCTCCGAAAAGCGAGTGATAATAGTGATGTTGGCTTGGTATCACCTATTTATAGTGATGGAGATTGTACAGTCAGCTTGACACCTACGGTTAACTTAGACAATGGTGAGAGTTACAATATCGTGATTAATCCAAATGCGATTGAGGATGTGGCTGGTAATACCATGGGAGTAGCTACTGAATCGGTAGTCACTAACTTTATGACTGTAACAGCAACATCGATAACAATAACACCAGTAACAAACTGGCAGACAGTGATGGGTAGTGCGTATGCAATTACTGCAACTATTGAGAATGGCATTAGTGAGGTAACTCCGAGACAGTGAGCGGTTTGAATGGAGCTATCGTTACTCCCGCATCCTGTGAACTAGATAGTATAGAATCGGCAAGTTGTATTTTTATTATAACACCATATACGGGTGCTGGTAATTATTCATTCTGGGACCCCGCTAATATAGCGAATAGTTCAGATCCTGCTAATCCATCCAATGCATATAGTCAGCCTGCTGCCATCAGTTTAATGATCAGTGCAACTAATAATGCGCAGATAAATGGTGGATCATCACCACAAGAATTTTCCAACATAACTGGTAACGTAATTGCTCCTTATATTTATTTGCGTGCACCTTTATCAGGTTCAGCCACTGAAAGTAATGTTGGTATTACATGGGGTACAAATGGTACAATTAGTACCCGTTTTGAAGCTGGGAAAGACTCTGGTGGTTCTCTTTGTATTAGTAGTGAAAGTGTAGTAGTAGACAACCTAACTGGGTTAATGTGGGTTAAAAATCCTACCAACACTACATATACGTGGGCAAATGCACAAACATATGTTGCTGGTCTGACTTATTGTGGATATTCAGATTGGCGATTGCCAACAATTAATGAGCTAGTCAGCTTAATCAATTATGCGACTTTTACCCCATATTCATGGTTGAATGATAATGGATTTACTAATGTTAAAGGTGGAAATTACAACACATCAACGAAATATGATTCTACTAATGCTTGGATTGTTAGTTTTGCAAATGGTACGACCAATAAGTTTCCTTTAACTTCTACCTTTTATCTTTTGCCAGTTCGTGGAGACTAATTTATCTAGGTCAGTTATGCAATTAGATTGTTTTGTATCCTATTATGAGAGTGTTATATGAAGAAAATAAATATTAAATTATGTGTTTTTTTAGGCGGATTGTCAGCTATTGTACATGCGGATAATAGTGCTTATGTCCCTAAAATTGCCCCAGGTGATACAGCCAGTGCTGGTCCTGGTAAGCAATGGCCGAGTACGCGCTTTGTTGTAAGTGGTGATTGTGTTACGGATAATCTCACTGGATTAATGTGGGCAAAAAATGGAATCATAGGTTTTGAATCAACGAATGGTGGACGTCCGATAGCGCAGCCAAATTATAACAATACTACTGCTAACTTAAATAATTTAACAGTACCCTTAGCTATAACTGCAATTGGTAATATGAATACGGCGCCGATAAAATTGTGTGGCTATAGTGATTGGCGGCTGCCAAATATTACTGAACTGATGAGTCTCATAAACTATGCGGCAACGCAAAATAGCTCGTCGCCAGCAGCTTGGTTAAACGACAATGGATTTAATAATATTAATGTTGGTTATTATTGGTCAATAACATCTAGTGGTAGTAATTATTGGCGGGTTCTACTTTCTACTGGTGTTACTGGTTCTTCATTTGCTGTTAATGCTTGTTATGTCTTACCAGTTCGTGGTGGTAAATAGATTGATGATAGACAGGGTTGTTTATTTGTGAAATTATAATTTTGGTCGCATATTTGGTACTACACAAACTATATGTCTGTATTAACACAAAAAATTAAAGTCATATGTAATGATATATGGATTATAACAATAGGTTAAAGTAGAAAACTACTGTATTAAATAGTAAGTAGTGTAATTATTATCACAGTAAAGCGGTAATTAGTTTAAAATAATGGATGTGGATTTGAGTTATCTAGCAGATTATTCTGAAACAGTTGTTTGTTGTAAAAAGCTTATTTTCAGTAGGCAAGAACAACTTTAGATAAGTGTCTTTTTTATCTGTTTAGATTAAATTCTGTAAAATAAACATATTTTAGTAAGGATTCAAAAATGAAAAAATTTTTAATTGCGAGCTTGTTTGCATCAGTTGTTGGTGTTGCTAGTGCAGCAGATAATACAGTTGATATGACTAACTTAAAATGTGGCGATTTACAGATTTATAGCAATACAACTTTAAAACAAGTTAAAGATTCTTGTAAAATTAAAAAAGTTGGCGAGTATAGTAAAGCGAATGCGCGTAATATGCCTGCAAAATATTTTGATGGTCAAGATGCAATGTTTGAAGTTCATTTCTATAGTACCTCACAAGATGGTCTGATTCGTTGTGACTTTAATGGTTCATCTGATACTGCAACTGTTGTTGGTTGCCGTAACAACTACTAATTTGACCGTGCTGCAATAAAAATTATTTTATCCAAATAGGCTTTATTGCAGCAACCACTATTCTCTACATGTAGCATAAAATCACCTTTTGTTTCAGTCTTACCTCTCAGCCAACCATTGTTTTATTTTATATTTTTCTCTGCGCTTTTTATATCTCTTTGAATTAAGTCAATTAATTCATTAAATTACGCAATTACCATAATCTATATGGGTTAATTGGTTTAAAATAGAGTATGGAAATAGTTTTCTAACAGAATAGAATTGCAGATATTTGTCTTACCGAGTGGGACTAGTGTTGTTCGTTGATTTCTGGCTAGTTAGTATTACGTAAAACAATCATGTTTGAATAAGGATTTAAAAATGAAAAAGATTTTAGTTGCGAGTTTATTTGCGTCAATCATCGGTGTTGCAAATGCTGCGCCAAATACAATTGATATGACTAATCTAAAATGTGGCGATTTACAGATTTATAGTAATACAACATTACAACAAGTAAAAAGCAGTTGTAAGCTTAAAAAAATTGGTGACTACACAGTAGAAAATGATCGCAATATGCCAGATAAATACTTTGATGGTAAAGAAAAAATGCTTGAAGTTCAATTTTATAGTACTTCACAAGATGGCTTGATTCGTTGTGACTTCAATGGTTCAGTTGACAGCGCTACAATCATCGGTTGTCGTAACAACTACTAATAACAGCCATAAAAAATCCAGTTAGTTAATAACTGGATTTTTTATTTGTCTATTTGTCAGCTTATTGCTGTTCTTCGTCCGCATCATCACCTTGATAGCTATCACCACCAGTTAAATCCCGAACTGTTCCGTTTAAAATCCGTCCTTTGACTAAACCACGATTTTGGATTACTACTACGCTCTTGGGATTGGCAAAACCAATGTCACCCTTAATAACGGAACGATCTACTACAATCGTTACTGGATATCTGCTAGTACTAATTATATTACCAATGACCTTGGTTTTGTTGGTTAGCTCAAATTGTATTCCACCAAATTCAATATCCTTAGCAAAATAACTATCGTTAGCCGTGATGTTGTTACCAATTTTACAGTTGTCATACAATGAGCTATTATCCAATGTGAGTGAGCCTGTTACGTCGGTAGTTTTACGAGCAACTAATTTGTTAGCATTAATATCACCATTTACTTTTAAGCTATTAACTATTGTTAGTTTTTTGGCAGTTAGACTACCATTATATACACTTAACGCATTTAATCTGTCGTCATGTAAATAGACATCACTTTCTGCAATCGTTGAGGGTCCGACGCCACTGCCACTACTTTTGGCGGTAGAGGTGAAACCACCAATTATGGTTGTACAGCCACTGATGAGACTAGAGAAAATTATACCTGCAAAAAGAAGTCGTTTATTCATAAAATTCCTGTTTCTACAAATGAAGTTTTAATGTGTTTTTTGCCATTCGGCAATTTTTTGTTTGATTGATGGCATTTGTGCAATTGCGGCTTTATAACCAAAATCAATCGCTTGTTTTTTCTTATCAAAACTAAAGCTTGACAACTGAGTAGTATCGGGTTGAATCACTACATCGGCTTGTTTGAGTTGCTGGGCTAATAGCTTAACTCCCATGATATTAATTGTTTGATCAAGATTAGATAAAAAGCCGCTGCGACCATTTTCTGGACGCGCCGTAATATCTACAGCAATTATAAAATTCGCACCTGCTTGACGCGCATAGGTAACTGGAACTGGCGCAGATAAGCCACCATCTACATAACGATGCCCATTCATTTTTACTGGCATAAAGATATTTGGTATCGAACATGATGCACGTACCGCAATACCAGTATCACCATTATTAAATCCTACGCTTTGTCCACTATCCAAATCAGTAGCTACTGCGGTAAATGGAGTTTTCAATTTTTGTAATGGTGTATTTTTTACTTTGCTATTAACAAATTGTTGTAAGCGATTGCCTTTAATTAATCCATTTGAATTTAAGGTAAAATCCGCCAAATTCATTTCATCCATCTGATAAGCTATTTGGCGTAACTGCGCTGGTTTGTATCCATATGCGTAGAGACTGCCTACCAAGCTACCTGCCGATGTCCCAGTGATGATTTGTGCTTTAATTCCATTTTCTTCCAGTGCTTGAATTACTCCAATATGAGCGTAACCTTTGGCAGCACCACCGCCTAAAGCTAGACCAATTATAATAGGTACATGTTTTTTGACTACAATTGGCTTAGACTCGATTGGTTTGCTCTCGCTGATATCAATCGGGCTTTCTGGTGCTAACAAAATCTGCTCAATCGCAGACTCTGGCATGAGTGTAGTAGTACTTTCATTGTCAGCAAATGCATAACTAATGTTAAAAAGAGCAACTACCATTAAAAGAAAATTTTTCATAGTTGGCAATTAGGGCAATAAAAACTATTTCTTTGTCCAAGACGTACATCTAGGATTAAGGTATTACAAATTTTACATGCTTGTTTAGCACGCCCATATACATTGTGACTTTGTTGGAAATAACCAAGCTCGCCGTTTGCATTTTTATAATCACGCAATGAGCTACCGCCAGCGGCAATAGCTTGCTGTAACACTCTCTTGATGATGTCAACTAATTGTTGACATTCTGCCATAGTTATTTGATTACCAGCACGCAGTGGGCTAATTCCACATAAGAATAATGACTCGCAGGCGTAAATATTACCAACGCCAACCACGATTGCATTATCCATAATCAATTGTTTAATTGGTGTTTTGCGTTTTGATATTGCCTTGTGTAAGTATTCAGCCGTAAACTCTTTTTCAAGAGGTTCTGGCCCTAATTCGTTAAGCATAGACAATTCATCCAGCTTAGTTGCATAAAGTAAACAACCAAATCGACGAGGGTCATTATAACGTAGCGTAAAATTAGCGGTTACAATATCAAAGTGGTCATGTTTTACCAAGTCTGGCGCATTTTTAAATAAGGTTAAACGCCCAGACATTCCAAGATGACAGATTAAAAAGCCAGTTTCAAGATGAATTACCAGATATTTTGCCCGTCGTGTAATGGCAATAATTTGTTGTCCAGCTGCTTGATTTAAGATTTTTTCGTCTAAAGGATAGCGTAAGCGTGGGAATCTTACTACAACTTGGTTAATGGTTTGTCCAACCAAATCTTGTAAGCCATTTTTGACGGTTTCGACTTCAGGAAGTTCAGGCATTTTAAAATATCTCAAATAACTATAAAGCTATTATTTTAGCATTTTCTAGTTGCAAATTTGAAACTATTAAGAAGGATTGGCTGGAATAAAAAATAATTAGGTATATAAACTACATTAATTGCGATTAAATAATAAGACATACTATTCTAAAGTGATACAATCATGTGATAGTTATGTCATAAACAAATCATTCTTATGATGCTTTGTTGTCATGACAGTTAGCACATCAATTAAAGGAGATTTGTGATGAGTGACAATACAATCGATAGTAATTATTTACAAAATCAAGCTAAAGCAGAATTACATCTTCATATTGAAGGTAGTTTAGAGCCAGAGATGTTATTAAACTTAGCAAGACGAAATAATGTTACGCTAAAGTATCGCGATATTAATGAAATACGTGCTGCCTATGCTTTTAATAATCTACAAGAGTTTTTGGATATTTATTATCAAGGCATGTCAGTGCTAATCACTGAAGATGATTTTTATGATTTAATGTTTGCCTATTTGACCAAAGCTCATCAGGATAAAATTACGCATAGTGAAATATTTGTTGATCCGCAAGCTCACTTAAGCCGTGGGATTAGTTTGGATGTGGTTTTTGCTGGATTTAAGCGCGCAATGGAGCAAGCTAAACAAGAGTATCGGTTGGATTCATATTTAATCCCATGCTTTTTACGTCACTTGAGTGAAGATGATGCATTGCGAACTTTTGATGTGCTCATGGATTATCGTAAGGATTTCATTGGAATTGGTCTTGATTCAAGCGAATTGGGTAATCCACCACGTAAATTTAAAAATTTATTTGATCGCGCGCGTAAAGAGAACTTAAAGCTAGTTGCTCATGCTGGTGAAGAAGGTCCTGCTGAATATGTTTGGGAAGCATTAGATATCTTGGGTGTTGATCGTGTTGATCATGGTAACGCGATTACTACTGATAAAGAATTAATGGTACGTATTGCCAAAGATGGTATCGGTTTAACAATGTGTCCATTGTCAAATCAATGTTTGCAAGTAGTACCTGATTTACGCAATCATCAAGCATTACAGCTCATGAATGCAGGAGTAAAGGTTACGGTTAATTCTGATGATCCAGCGTATTTTGGTGGTTATCTGAATAAAAATTATCAAGCATTGATTGACAGTTTAAATTTAAGTAAAGCAGATTTAGATAAGTTGATTCGTAACGCTTTTGACGTTAAGTTTGCTTAAGTTATATAGGTATATGAATGAATATTTTAGTGATTTATGCTCATCCTAGTGAGAAAAGTTTTAATGCAGTAATCAAAAATGCTCTTGAGACAGCGGCTATTAATGCTGGTCATGATGTGCATGTGCGTGATTTATATCAGCTTAATTTTAATCCCGTTTTATCATTGGCGGAATTGCGTGGTGCGGTTCCTGATGATGTGGTTACGGAGCAAGATTTTATTCGTCAAGCGGATATGTTAGTTTTTGTTTACCCGTTATGGTGGGCAGGAATGCCAGCTATTATGCATGGTTATATGGATCGTATCTTTAGTTATGGTTTTGCATACAAAGCCAATAGTGATGGTACAACCTTAGGGTTATTTAATGATAAACGGGTTGTACTAGTTAATACGATTGGTTGCTCGGCAGATGAATATCGTGAAAATGGTATGTTTAAGGCTTTAGAAACCATTGGTAATCGCGGTATTTTTAATTTTTGTGGTACTGAGGTTGAACGCTTCTTTCATTTTGCTGGAATACCTGGTTATACTAGCGAAGAAGAACGTGATATTATGGTCACAGAATTAACGAATTATTTTACGACATTAAATTAAATAATTTTTATTATACTAAGAGTGATAAAATCGCGAGGTTGATTTTAAAAAATAATAGGCGGTAACAATGAAAAAAACGATAACTGCATTAATGATTGCAATGGGACTATATGGGTGTGCGAGTACGGCTAATCCACCAAATAAATTTGCAACGGATAACTACCAACAGCAGGTAGTTAGTTCTGTTGATTATGTTGATGGTTTTGCTAATTTTGAATCACAGAATTTTCCAGAAGCTAGTCTTGAAGCTGCGGATATGACCAAATTAATGCAAGCGGACATGGCATTTAATCAGGGTTTATATCAGTTGGCAGCACCGATGTATTATGATCTAGCTATGCATTATAAAGATCCACGAATCATTTACAAGGGGATAGTTGCGTATCAAAACAGTGATGCAATTAGGAGTGATTCAACTAAATTGGATTCCTTAGTTACCTTATTAATTTCAGTAGCACCCACTTCCAATATTGCGAAATTGTATGCGATTCCTGATAGTTTAGATAATGGCTCCTATGGTGAAGCGGTAAAAAATTTGGATTCGCTAATTGCAGTAAACAAAGCACATGCTGGTGATTTATTCCTTTTTGTGACTACCTTGCTAAGTACTCATAATTACGCCCATGGTGGTGCAAATATGGAGAAGTTTGGTGACTATGTTGCAGATAAATATGCTAAATATCCAGAGGCATTACTATTAGCATCAATTACTTATAATAATGTTGGTAATGGTGATAAATTGTTGGCAACGCTAAATAAAATTAATAACAAGTACCCGACTTGGGAATTCCCAATTTTTTGGAATGCTGGTTTATTAGCAAATGCTAACAACACTGATTTATTAGCTAAAATGTTACAGCAGGATATGGCAAATCGTAAGAGTCCTAGCGACAATATGGAGAATTTATATGTCTCAGTATTTATTAAATTAAATCAACTTGAACAAGCGCAACAATATATCACCTCATCGCCAGATTATCATAGTGCGCATGGCAATATGTTGGTTAATAGTGCTGTAATTGATTATAAATTAGGTAATAGTGAATCGGCAATAAAACAATTAGAACGGGCTCAAAGTGGCGGTTATGATCTAAATGGAACTGTTAATTTTGCATTAGGTGCACTTAATGCTAATAATGGCAAACCACAAGTAGCGGTAGAGTATTTTGAATCTGCAGCAAGTGCTAATCCAAATATTGCATCAATCGCAGGAGTTGGAATTATTAACTCTTATTTGCTAGAGAGTAATTTTGCAGGAATTGATAGTTATATCGAGAGTATAGCTAATCTATCAGGTAAGGCAGCACCACGTGATATCTTAATTTCTAAATTATCAATCTATACGCAATTACGTCAGTTTGATTATGGCTATAATGTAGCCAAACATGACGCTAAGGCATATCCTCGTGATAAGACTGTCTCTTACTTGTATGCATCATTAGCGGCTCTCTCAACTGGTCATACTAAAGAAGCGATGGATTTATATAAGAAATATATCAAACTAAATCCGAAAGATGCAGCTGGTTATAACGACTTAGCTTATTTGTTAGCAGATAAAACTACTAACTATAAACAGGCACTTTCATATGCGCAAAAAGCCTATAAGATTTCACCAAAAGATCCTGCTGTTTTGGATACGTTAGGTTGGGTTTATTTTAAACTAGGACAGTATACTAAGGCAGAGAGTTATATTGCGCAATCTTATCAAGTTTTCCGAGATCCAGAAACGGCTAATCATTTGCGTCAGGTTTATGTAGCCGAGGGTAAAAAGGATGCTGCAGATAAGATTGTTGCGACTACTCCTGATGTGAATAATCCAGCATTGATTAATAAACAAATGATTGAGCAAAGTATGCTGTTACTAATGTATTATCAATTTGGAGCTAGTTTTGGTAAGTAAATATAAATACTTACTTTGTTTGATAGTGGTATCATTAACTGGTTGTGCTAGTTTATATGATACTACTGTTGAGCATCCTGATAATTACCATGCACCCGTACAGATTGATAGCAGTTATAATATTGATGGGCGTTTCTCAATCGTTAATCGCCAGAAAGATTATTATGGTAATTTTAATTGGCAACATGAATCAGGTTTTGATCGCTTATCTTTAATGTCACCTTTGGGTAACTCTGTGGCGCGGATTACGGTTGAAAGTAATATTGCGAGCTTAGAAACTTCGGATGGTGTGTATCGTGGTGATGACTTAGATAGTATGTTAACTAAACAATTGGGTTTTAGCTTGCCGATTAATTATTTACATTATTGGGTGCAAGGTGTGCCATTACCTGACTATCCAATTACGAATTCGTTAACTTCGGGCTTTAGTCAATTGAACTGGAATGTTGAATACTTACGCTGGCAGGATATAAATCATCCGCAAATTGTGCAAGTAAGTAATGGTGAACTGAGAATTAAATTGCTGATTAATTGGCAAGATAATACTAGCGAAAGTAAGTGATTTTTATAGAAATATGTTATGATGAATTATTCAACCATTGATTTTGATCGTGAATTAATTGTCCGGTGTCAGACTAATGCACCACGATACACTTCTTATCCAACAGCAGACCGCTTTACCTTAGATTTTGATTTACAGCATCAGTTAGCTCAAATTAAAACTGTTTTTACTCCAGAGTTCAATCAAGCAATTTCATTGTATGTGCATATTCCATTTTGTAATACTCTTTGCCTCTATTGTGGCTGTAATAAAATCATTACCAATAAACGTGAGCGTATTACCGAATATTTGACCTATTTAGAGCGTGAATTTGAACTCTACTATCAACTGATTGGGCGCAAATTGTCAGTTGTGCAACTACATTTTGGTGGTGGTTCACCATCTTGGTTAAGTAATGAAGAAGTTAATCAAATAATGGCGATTATTCATAAATACTTTGATCTATCCGTAGCTAAAGAAATCGCTATGGAACTAGATCCTCGTCATGTCACGACAGAATTTATGGAAAATTTGGCAGCACAAGGTTTTAATCGAGTGTCTTTAGGGGTGCAAGATTTTGATCTTAAGGTACAGAAAGCGGTTAATCGAATTCAGCCATTAGCAGATACCAAGCGAGTATTGGATGATGCCGAACGTTTAGGATTTGAATCAACGAGTATTGATTTAATTTATGGGTTACCTTTACAATCATTAGCCAGTTATGAAGAAACTGTTGATATTGTAATTAATCAGTTACGCCCAGCAAGGATTGCTTTATTTAATTATGCGCATTTACCGCATATTTTTATGCCACAAAGTAGGATCAATGAAGCTGATTTACCTAGTGCGGATGAGAAATTAAATATTTTACAGATGTGTGTTGAACGCTTTGCCAAAGCAGGTTATGTTTTTATTGGTATGGATCATTTTGCATTACCTGATGATGAATTAGCCAAGGCATTACAAAATGGTACAATGCAGCGTAATTTCCAAGGTTACTCAACATTTGCTGATACTCATATGCTAGCTTTTGGTGTGTCGTCAATTGGTTTTGTTGGTAATAGCTATTATCAGAATGTTAAGGACTTAGACAGTTACTACAATTTAATTAATGATGGTAAATTACCTGTTTTGCGTGGCATTGAATTAGACCAAGATGATGTGCTACGTCGCGATATTATTAGTCAGATTATGTGCCAATTTGAACTTGATTATCAAACTGTTGAAAGCAAGTATAACCTCAATTTTAAAGATTACTTTGCCGCTGAATTGGTAGAGTTAGCAAGTATTGCAGAATTAGGTTTGGTAGAAATTAGTGCTAACCAATTTAGTGTAACTAATAAAG
>RXKA01000056.1 GCA_003962985.1 Pseudomonadota bacterium
CGTTAGTAAATAGTCCATTGGCGGTGATTAAAGGTGGATACTATCCATTGAAATTAAATGATCTCTTCTCATGGTTGATAATAGTAGAAATAATTTTGTCGACCTTCGGATATGTGTTGTTATTTATTCTTATCAAACGGGTAGGGGCGGTTTATTATACTTTGGTTAATGCGGTTGCCGTTGTGGCTGGTGTTGGATATGGCTACTTAATATTTGGGCAACAATTTGATTGGCTAATGTTGGTTGGGGTTATATTTATTATGCTTGCAATTATGTTATTAACTTATCTACAAGGTAATATTAAAAAGCTGCGCTAAGTGTATTAATTGTAATTGAGTGATAAAAATATTTAAATCAGATTGAAAAAAAATATCTACTAGCTTACAATAGCGCTATTATTATGATGGGATGCGAAAATAAATGTACATAGATAATGTAAAATTTGCTAAAACTGGGCAAGAATTAAGCGGTACACTTGATTTAGCTAATCTTGAGCGTGTGCAAGAGCTAGATAATTATAGTGGTGTGATTGAATATAAACTACTTGGAAGTTTGGATACATTAAATAGACCAACACTTACATTAAGTGTTTGTGGTATAATCACTGCTTTATGTCAAAATTGTTTGCAGCCGATGGAAATTCAAATTGAAAATTCATCGCGGATAACAGTTTTTTTTAATGAAGATCAGTTAGATTCTGCTCTTTTTACGGAGCAAGATTCGGGCGTCGAAGATGGCGTCTTAGCTGAAGAAGAATTTGATGTCTTGAATCTGGTTGAGGACGAAGTAATTATGTTACTGCCGTATGCCAGTAAGCATGACGAATGTATGGGACTAAGCTATCATGATGAAGCAGAAAGTCCATTTAGTGTCTTGAAACAGATAATTTAGAGGTAAATAAACATGGCTGTTCAACAAAATAAAAAATCTCCTTCTAAACGCGGTATGCACCGTTCTCATGATTTCATCGAAGCTCCTGCAACAGCAGTAGAAGCTACAACTGGTGAAGTTCATTTGCGTCACCACATTAGCCCTAATGGCGTGTACCGTGGTAAAAAAGTAATTAAAACTAAAGGCGAATAATCAGTTATAAAGTTCTGAATTATGGCAATAGTACTTGCAGTTGATGCAATGGGTGGTGATCATGGTGTCCATATTACCATTCCCGCGTGTCTACGTTTTTTGAGTGAAACTACTGACGTTAATCTAGTATTAGTTGGTGACAGTGATAGTATCTATAAGCAATTAGGTGATAAACTTTCTGCTTATGCTGATCGTATCGATGTTATTCATTCTACTCAGGTTGTTGGGATGGATGAAGCACCCCAAAGCGCTATGCGTAGTAAGCGTGATTCATCTATGCGTTTGGCAATTAATTCCATTAAAGATGGAAAGTCGGATGCGGTAGTTTCTGCTGGTAATACTGGAGCCTTAATGGCAATTGCGCGTTATGTTTTGCGAACTATGGATGGTATTGACCGCCCAGCGATAGCAAAACTGATGCCGACCATTAATGGTGAGGTATGCATGCTTGATTTAGGTGCCAACGTTGAATGTGCCCCTGAACATTATCTCCAATTTGGAGTAATGGGTGCGCAATTAATGCGTGGTGTAACTGGTAAAATATCACCTAGTGTCGGTGTGTTAAATATTGGTAGTGAAGAAATTAAAGGTAATGAAACGGTTAAAAAAGCCTCTGAATTACTGCGTCAAACTAACTTAAATTTTTACGGTAACGTTGAAGGTGATGATATCTTCAAGGGTGTCGTAGATGTGGTGGTGACGGATGGATTTACTGGTAATATTTCATTAAAGACGACAGAGGGTGTAGCGAAGATGATTGCTTCTTTCTTAAAAGAAGAATTCACGCGTAGCTGGTTGGCTAAATTAATTGCCTTAATGTCATACCCAGTACTTAAAAAACTTAAACAACGTGTAGATCCACGTAAATATAATGGTGCGGTATTGTTAGGTCTTAATGGTCTAGTGGTAAAGAGCCATGGTGGTGCGGATGCAGATGGATTCTATTATGCTTTATTGCAGGCTTATCATGAAGTTCAGGCAGGGGTGATCGGCTTATTGCGTGATTATCTTGCTAAGAATCAGCAAATGCTGGAGAGCAATGAAGAGTTGCTCGAATTTAATGATTTGAAGTCGTTATGATTTGTAGTAGAAACTTATATCTATATTTGGTATAGAAATAGCTACTTTACAAAGATATAAAATACGGTATAATTAAGGCAGGGCTTGTTCCCTGCTTTTTTATTAAGCGTCTATAACAGGATTAAAATTGGTAATGAAGTTTTCAAAAATTTTAGCGACAGGGAGTTATTTACCAGAAAAAGTTTTAACTAATCAAGATTTAGAAAAGATGGTTGAAACAACTGATGAATGGATTACTGAGCGAACAGGAATTAAGACTCGCCATATAGCGGCGAACGAAGAGACTACTTGTGATATGGCTTATCAAGCTGCATTGAAAGCTATTGCTATGGCAGATATTGATGTAAATCAAATTGATTTGATCATTGTTGGTACAAGTACTCCAGATGCCGTTATGCCGTCAACAGCGTGCTATTTACAAGAGAAACTGGGGATTAAAGTAACCTCTGGTGCATTTGATTTACAAGCAGCGTGTAGTGGTTTTATCTATGCGTTAAATACAGCAGACTGTTATATTAAGACAGAACAAGCTAAAACAGCATTGGTGATTGGTGTTGATAAATTATCTAAGATAATTGATTATACCGATCGTGGAACTTGTATCCTATTTGGCGATGGCGCTGGTGCTGTAATTCTACAAGCTAGTGATGAGGCTGGTGTTTTAGGTTCTAAAATCTATGCCGATGGTAGTTATACTTCGATTTTAGAATGTGGTGGAGCGGTTAATCAAGGTCAAGTTATGGGTAATCCTTATGTGACTATGGATGGACAGGCGGTATTTAAGTTTGCAGTGCGAGCATTATCTAATGTTGCTAAAGATTTAGCTGAGAGTGTTAAGGTTGATCTAGGTGGGATTGATTGGATGGTTCCTCATCAGGCAAACATTCGCATCATTGAATCAACAGCAAAAATGTTAAAACTACCATTAGATAAAGTTGTGGTGACTGTTGATCGTCACGGCAATACGTCTGCGGCATCTATTCCATTAGCATTGGATGAAGCTGTTAGAGATGGTAGAATCAAACGTGGTGATTTAATTCTTCTGGAAGGTGTTGGTGCAGGGTTTGCATGGGGTGCATCATTAATACGTTTTTAAATTGACACCAAAACGTAGGTAACTTTAAAGGTATATCATAATTATTAAAATATTTTAGATTATGGAGATGGGTTAATAATGAAATTTGCTTTTGTCTTTCCTGGGCAAGGTTCTCAGGCATTAAAAATGATGGATGGGTTTGCAGAACTAGCTATAGTACGTGAGACTTTTGCTAGTGCATCTGATGCATTAGGTATTGATTTATGGAATATGTTGCAAGAGGAAACTCCTGCAAATATTAATCAAACTATTAATACACAACCATTGTTATTAACTGCAAGTTATGCTACTTATTTGGCATGGCTAGAGGTTTCAGGAAATAAATTACCTTCTTTGGTGGCAGGGCACAGTTTGGGCGAATATAGCGCGCTAGTAGCAAGCGGTGTGCTAGATTTTATTGATGCGGTTAAACTAGTACGTAAACGTGCAGAATATATGCAAGATGCCGTTAAACCTGGTGAGGGTGCCATGGCAGCTGTTTTGGGGCTAGCTGATGAACTAGTGGTTGAAGGATGCGCTGAAGTTATGGCAAGTGGTGTTGGCGTTGTACAAGGCGTTAATTTTAATTCACTTGGTCAAGTTGTTATTGCGGGTAATAAACTGGCAGTAGAAAAAGCCGCTGAAGTATTAAAAGTTAAAGGTGCTCGCAAAGTAATGCCATTACCAGTATCTGTACCATCGCATTGTGATTTAATGAAACCAGCAGCAGAGAGATTGGCATTAGAATTTGATAATGTGAACTTTAATAATCCACAGATAGCGATTATTCAAAATGTTAATGCTCAAGTGGCAAATGATGTTGCGAGTATAAAAGATGGATTGTTAAAACAATTATATTCTCCAGTTCTTTGGACTAAGAGTGTTGCAACGATTGCCGCAGATGAAGTGAATGTTATTGTTGAATGCGGTCCAGGCAAAGTTTTATCTGGTCTAAATAAACGAATTCATGAAACAGCACAATTATTTAATTTACATAATTATGCCGATTTAGAAAAATTAAATAGCGTATTAGTATAAAAATTAGGGATAAATCAGAATGAGTGAACTAAAAAAAGTAGCACTAGTAACTGGTGCAAGTCGCGGTATAGGTAAATCAATTGCATTAACACTAGCTAAAAGTGGGGTAACGGTTATAGGAACTGCGACTAGTGAAGATGGTGCAGTGGCGATTACCAATTATTTGCAAGAATTTGGTGGTCGTGGTATTGCTTTGGATGTTAATAGCAAAGATAATATCGATGCAGTAATTAAGAATATTGCGGAAAATGATGGTGATGTAACCATTTTAGTTAATAATGCTGGTATTACTAAAGATGGTCTATTAATGCGCATGAAAGAAGAAGATTGGGATGCGGTTTTAGATACCAATCTGAAATCAGTATTTTTATTAGTAAAAGCAGCTATTCGTGGTATGACTAAAGCCAAATTTGGACGAATTATTAATGTAGCATCAGTAGTTGGTTTTATGGGTAATCCAGGTCAGGTTAATTATTCTGCCGCTAAAGGTGGCATGATTGCGATGACTAAATCTATGGCAAAAGAATTTGGTAGCCGTAATATTACCGCTAATTGTGTTGCACCTGGCTTTATTCAAACGGATATGACTGACAGATTGCCTGAAGATGTTAAAGAGGCGTATATCAAAAATATTCCATTAGCAAGGTTTGGTCAGGTTGAAGATATTGCTAACGCAGTTAAATACTTAGCTAGTGATGAGGCTGGCTATGTGACAGGTAGTACGATTCATGTCAATGGTGGGCTATACGTATAGTATTGTTGTAACTTTAGAATCTACAATAGGCAGTGTAATCTTTACACTGCCTTATTTTTAGAGTGATTGCGGTTAACAGCCAAATTTACATTTTGGATCTGGATTTTGAGTCAAAATTCGTACCAGTAGTCCACCATTCTCACGCGTAGCGCCTGTTCCTACTGATAGTACCTTTCCACTAATTGGCGCAGTGTATTCTTTAATGATATCGCCAAATGGATTTCTTTGAATTGCAATTTTTTGACCAGTTGTAACATTATCACCTATTTTTACTAGTATCTCTGCATAGCCACCAACTTGCGCCCGTACAGAAACCATGTCATTTGCAATATAAGTATTGTAACTACTTGCAGTTAAACCTATACTACCTTTGATCATCTTATTATCAATCATTACATTATTAATACCTTGAATTGCTCGATTGATTAATTCAGGTTGATAAATCCGCCCCTCACCAATTTCAAGAGTTATAGTTGGGATATTAGCTTTGTCCAAGGCATTTTCTAATGCTCCTGCATCACCTTTACCATCATCAATCTTGATTTGATCAGCTGGAATTAATTCAGCAAGGTGTTGAACTGCCGGTAAGCGATAATCAGCATAAATAAATAATGGATATGCGGTATCTGTTGATTGTGTATGTAAATCTATCGCATAGTCGGCATTCCCCAGGTATAGATTATTAAATAGTTTGTAGGCATGTACCTGCGCGGTATTTCCTTTTTCTTTGCCAGGGAACTGACGATTCATATCTTCACTAAAACCGCCATCAGTTGAAAGATGCCACGTTCTAGTTATGTGGGTGAGACTATTTGGACTAGCCTGTAATACACCGACAACAGTACCGTTAAGTTGTTTGGGGTTTAGTGATGCAAAAATATTTTGGATTACTTTTGAGCCATTGATTTCATCGCCATGAATCCCCGTGTTTAGTAATAGTTTAGAACCACTATTATTGCCCTTGGCAACCATAACCGGCACATACCAGCTTTGCCCAATGTTCATATCCACGCCTTTAAACATAAAGCGATAGATTTTTCCACTTGCCAAATCGCTGGTGTCTAGTTTGGTGATCACAGGAACGCCATCAATTTTATCACCATTATAGATGGTTTTTGCGGCTACTGTAGTCGTGATACACCCGCTTAATAAAGTTAAGTAGATTAGTTTATTCATTATTGTACTCCAATATAGTATTATCATAGTTGTGTTAGGAATTTATTATACAGTATAAGGTCGTTCATCAGTTAGGGTTAGGCTAGTCTAACCAAGTTTTTTTATTGTGTGTTCTTAGAGTAGCGTTTATATAAAGGTTGTTGGGAATATTTTGTTATAATATTAACCTTTAAAACATTAGATTAAAATAAGCAAAGGCACAATGAAAATTAAACTAATTACGGGATTAATTATATGTACTGTACTATCAACAAAGCTGGTTGTAGCAAGTGAATTATTTTTAATGGGTGGTGCAATTGATGATAATAATAGCAATATATATAATGCGTTAGCCAAGGCAACAGGCAAAATAGCAGAACCTAATCAATGTTCCGATGATTGGACTAAAACAACCTGTCCCAAAATAGCGATTGTTACCTCCGCGGCTGCAGATAAAGCAACAGGGGATGATATCTTCAATAATGATGAGCCTGATTCTTTATCATACAAGAGCCTTTATTCTAAGTATGGTTTTTCTGTTAAACATATTAGTGCTCATATTGACAATTATCAACAAACTACTAATCCTAATACCTTAGAGGGTAAATTAAACAAAACTATTCTTGAACAAGCTGATGTAATATTCTTTAATGGTGGTGATCAAGCACGCCATGCTAGAACATGGTTAAATGATGACGGTAGCTACAATCAATTAATGCAAATTATCGCTACTCGCTTTATACATAATCAGGTAATTATTGCTGGTAGCTCCGCAGGTACGGCGATTCAAAGCTCACCTACTTATGGTGAAGGGGCTTCATTTGGACATCTATATTTTGCCAATTCTCAAGGGTTAGCCAATAAGTCAGTGCGCGATGGTGGTGTTAATGGTAGTGGTCTTCAAGATATGCGTGCACCGATAGATAGTTTACAAAATTCAGGTAATGGAGGCAAAATGTCTGGTTTTGCATTTGCTCCTGATGATGTTTTAGTAGATACTCATTTTGATGCCCGAGGACGTTTAGCGCGCCTAATACCTGCACTTCGAGATACTCATAAGCAAATTGGAGTTGGGGTAGATGAAAATACAGCGCTCTTTATTAAAGATCGAGTAGGTACTGTTTATGGTAAGAATGGCGTATTTATTGTTGATAATCGTTATGCAAATTATCAATCAAGTAGTTATTTTGCAGGAAAAAATTTCCGCGTGAACTATTTATCTATGGGAGATAGTTATAACTTTACAACCCTCAAAGCGATTAGCAACAAATCTTTAATTAAAACCTCTCGATACACGGGCTACAAAAATAGTAATAACATTATTGGTGCTTATGAAACAACCGATTTATTAACTCGCTTGGTCGATCAAAGCAGCGGAACTAACTTTGGTTATACCAAGACACCAAGTTATTATCCATCGAATACTCATGTATTTAAGTTTGAATTTACTAAAGACGCGAATACTGCTGGATATTATGCTGACGGTCGTTATACCGTGATTGATGCAATTGTGAATATTGATTGAGTATTAATAATCTATAAGAGAAAAATGAGCTATATAATATAGCTCATTTTGTTTACTTGGCAAATTTGCTAATCGCCCATTTAAAAGTTCCACCTTGTATGAGAATTGAACTTAATACTACCACATAAGTAACCGCAACTAGGCTATCAGATAGTCCGTCAATCGATAGTGCTAAGGCAATGGATAATCCACCACGAATTCCGCCCCATGCGAGTAACGTGGTTTTTTTACTGTCCGAAAACGTGCGGTAATTAAATATTTTACCCATTAGCCAGTCAGGTGCCCAAATACTTAAAAAGCGTGCAACAAAAACAATAATAATTGTAATTGCACCAATCATAATATCAGCATTGCTAATTTTGATATTGATCATAGTTAAACCAATTAAGACAAATAGGAATGCATTCAGGATCTCATCGATTAATTCCCAAAAATTATTAATTACAATTTTAGTTGAAGCGCGGAAATGATCTTTTTTGGCATAACCACCAATTAATAATCCAGCAACAACCATAGTGATTACTCCAGATACATGGATGCGATTAGCTAGTACATAACCACAACTAGATGCTGCTATTGTGACCATGGTTGCTACTTCAGGTGATTTTGCGCGCTTGATAAGGTAGCTTGCAACAAATCCAACAACCATTCCCATGATAATGCCACCACCTGTTTCCATCATTAGACTTTCAACCACATGACCAACAGTTAAATGAACATTTTCATAAACGACTTGACTGAGAATCACGAGCATTAAAATTGCACCCGCATCGTTAAATAATCCTTCACCGGTGATTAATACACGTAATCGTTGTGGCGGGTTTTTAATTGATTTGAATGTGCCAAGGACGGCAATTGCATCGGTTGGCGATATTAACGCGCCAAAAATAAGACATTCACCAATAGTTAATGGTACATGCAACCATTGAGCAACATAATACAGCATATAGCCAGTTAGAAATGTTGAGATAACTACTCCAAAGCTAGCTAAGTAAATTACAGGAGTAATTTCCTTACGTAGCTCAATTGAGTTTACGTGTAGTCCACTGGCAAAGAGCAGATAGCCGAGCATAACATCCAAGACTGTGGTTTTGAAGTCAACACTTTTAACCATTTGGTAAACAGGACCCACAAAATCTGGTTGTAATTTGGAAACCAAAGAGACAGCAAAAGCGATAACAATACTTATTATTGTCAATGCTATTGTTTTTGGTAATTTGATCCAGCGATCATTTATATAGCTAGCAATAGCTGTTACTGCAACAAACGTTGCAAATAATTCATGGAAGCTCATGTTATTCTTTCATAATATTCAATTTATGATGCGGGCGTTATTTTAGCATGCATATAGTGCAGAAAGTAATTAGGATATGGATAATCTACCACGTTTTTATTTGGTTAAAGAAATAATTTAATTTATCTGTAGAAATTGTTTTGTATAATACAGTCAGTATTATTGGTTTTATAAGGTATGAAAAATGTTGATGCGATTTAAGTTAATAATGTATAGTTGTTTAATCTTGGGGTCTGGGCAATTAGTCTATGCAGCAGAGAATAGTTCATTAACTCAACGCACAGTTGCTGCAACCGGTCATGCGGAAGTTAAAATTCCTCAAACAATTGCGACTATGACATTTGTCATAAGCAAAAATGATGATCAAGCTAAAGATGCACAACTAATGGTAAGACAAAAGGCAAATAATCTCTTAGATAAAATTAAAGCAGCTCATCCTTTAAGCGTACATACTAGTGATGTTAGTGTTGCTCCTGTCATGTCTTATAAAGATGGTGTTAGCAAAGTAACTGGTTATAGTGCAAGCTATAGCGTCGAGGTAACAACTAAGATATCAGAAGCTGGTAAGATGATTGATCTTGCAATTGCCAATAATGTTGAAAATATTAATTCACCACGCTTTTCTGCCAGTAATGATGAGCGTGCAAAAGCGCAATTAGAGGCCATTCGTTTGGCTACCTTGCGCGCTAAATTACAAGCAAACACTTCATTAAGTGCATTAGGTTTAAAAGAAACTGGGGTTAAACAAATTACTGTGACACCATTTAATTATTCACCACATGAACCACGGGCAATGTTAATGCGGACTTCTGCAGAGAATTCACCTCAGCCAACAATGATAGAAGCTGGGGATGATACAATTAGTGCAGATGTTAATATTGTAGTTGGTTATTAAAAGAGATTGGAAATAAAATGTCAGTGTGTTATAAAATAAAATTAGATCCAGCGCAACATATCTATGATGTAACGTTAAATTTTGTTGCGACAAGTGAGAGCATGCAATTGAGTTTGCCTGTCTGGATTCCTGGTAGTTACATGGTACGTGAGTTTAGCCGTAATATCGTTCAGGTTTTAGCAATCCAAGACGAAGAAATAGCTAGTTGTACTCAAATAAACAAAAATACGTGGCAATTAGATAATCTTCGTTGTGATAGTACGGTAAGTATTAAATATCAAGTTTATGCTTATGAGTATGGTATTCGGAGTGCGTTTTTGGATAGTACCCGTGGTTATTTTAATCCAACTAGTTTGTGTTTAGCGGTTAAAGGCTTTGAATCGGAAGTGCATATGATAGAAATAGCTGGATTACCGCATGGTTGGCAAGTGTCATGTGGTCTAGTAAGTAAGGCTACTAATTTATTTATAGCTGCAAATTACGATGAGCTACTTGATATGCCTTTTGAATTGGGTACATTTGAGCGTTATGAGTTTAGTGTGGCAGGTGTTGCTCATTATCTTATATTATCTGGTACGATTTTACCATTTGATAACAAGCGTATGATTAGTGATATGACAAAAATCTGTCAATATCAAGTTGAAATGTTTGGTGGTGTTGCTCCATATGCAAGTTATACCTTTATTTTAAATTTAAGTGGTAGTGTATACACGGGTTTAGAGCACAGAAATTCTACATTATTAATGGCACCCATTACAGCATTACCGAATGTGCATGGAACTAATGACGATGATTATCATAAGCTGTTAGGGTTAATTAGTCATGAATTCTTTCATACTTGGAATGTTAAGCGGATCAAACCACGCGTTTTTACGCCATATGATACGACACAAGAGAATTATACTCAGCTTTTATGGTGGTTTGAAGGCGTAACTTCATATTATGATGATTTAGTTTTGTATCGTTGTGGAATAATTAGTCAAGACAAGTATCTTGGCTTAGTAGTTGAGAATTTGAATAATGTATATAAGTTTGCAGGTGTCACTCAACAAAGCTTAGTCAATAGTAGCCTCACAGCTTGGATAAAATATTATCGTCAAGATGAGAATAGTCCAAATACACTAGTGAGTTATTATGTTAAGGGTGCTTTAGTTGCGATGTGTCTTGATTTGTTAATTCGAAAACAATCTAACCGCAGTTTAGATGATGTAATGCGTTACCTCTATCAGCAGTGGCAATTAAATCCTGTTGGGATTGCTGAAGATGAAATTCCTGCATTGATTCATGCTGCGACAGGGGTTGATGTAAGTGGATTTATCCAAGATGCTACTACCACGACATTACCACTACCGTTTGATGAAGTGTTAATCAACTATGGTTTAAAAATAGTTAAATCTAGCGCTAAAAATCATCAAGATAATGGTAAATATATGTTGAATTCCTTAACTGACAAGAAAATTACTAATTTTGATCTTGGTGCAAAGCTTGAGCAACTCTCTATTGGTTATGTAGTGAAGAATGTTTATAATAATACGGTCGCTCAAGAGGCTGGATTAGCAGCTCAAGATATTTTATTGGCAATTAATAGCATTAAAATTACAAATCTCGATAAACAGTTAAGTTTTTTCAATGATGGTGATGTGATTGAACTAAGTTTATTCCGTCAGGACCGTTTATTATCTGTGCCAATTACGGTTCGTAAAAGTGCTGTTACTATTTTTAACCTACAATTGGATGATTCGTCGCTTTTAGCGTGTTGGTTATAGTTGGAAATATATCATGTCACAACAGCTTAAAGCTGGTCTTATGTTATTGCTTATTCCTATTTTATGGGGCATAACATTTCCACTAATGCATATAATCTTGGCGCATTTGTCGGCTAATTTCTTTGTGTTTTGGCGGTTTTTGTGTGCTGGAATATTATTATTGCCAATTTGGTTTTATGCATGGCGAAAAAAATCTTTAAGCATTCGAGACCTACGCTATGGAATTCTGATTGCATTAACTAATAGTGGTGGCTATGTTTTTCAGGGAATGGCATTACAACACGAAGACTCAGCGCGGGCAGCATTTGTGACTGGGGTTAATGTGATTTTAGTGCCTCTCCTGTTACCTTTGTTTGGTATGCGCCGTCCACGAGTGTTGGAGATTATTGCGGCTATAATTTGTTTGGGTGGAATTTATATAATTAGTGGTGCTAATTTTGATCATGTCAGTTATGGTGATCTATTGGTCTTTTGTTCTGCTATTTTTATTGCGCTAGGTATCATCTTGGTTGAGCGAGCCAGTAGTAAAAGTTCTAACTTACAACTATTAGTTTTTTATCAGATTATTTTTACCCCAGTTATCCCATTTCTTATTTTGAAGGGAGATGTTTTGAATTTTCCTCATAATATGCCACTCTTTTGGTTTGCGGTTATCTATTGTGCACTGGTTGCGACAGTTATTGCGATTTTTTTACAATTGAAATATCAATCAGTTATTGGTTCAAGTAAAGCTGCCATTATATTTAATTTTGAGGCAATAGCAGCATCATTCGCGGCATGGATGATGGGCGAATCAATTAGTGAGAATGTTTTAATCGGTGGAGTAGTAATAATTTTTAGTGCCGTATTAACTGATTTGTATAAATTGCTAAAAAATTTTCAACTAAACATATAATTTGCATAAAATACAACAATGTAGGTCTAGAATGATGTATAATTCTGCTCTTGTTTATACCTGATCAGTATTCTGTGATATTGATTGGGTGTTTGTTAAATTCGCACACTAGTGGTAAAAGGGTGTGGCTATGCCATCAAAATCCACCAGTGGAGGTACAACCCTTATTAAAGGAATTAATTATGTCAGTTTCTATTAAAGAAATGTTGGAAGCAGGTGTTCATTTCGGTCACCAAACTAAATACTGGAATCCTAAAATGAAACCATTCATTTTTGGTTCACGTAATAAAATTCACATTATTAACTTGGATAAAACAGCTCCAATGTTTGACGAAGCCGTAAAATTTGCTAAACAAACAGTAAAAAACAAAGGTTTCATTTTATTTGTTGGTGCAAAAGCACAAGCTAGTGAAATTATTGCTGAAGAAGCAAAACGTTGCGGTATGCCATATGTTGATCACCGTTGGTTAGGTGGGATGTTAACTAACTTCGAAACAGTGAAAAAATCAATTAAAAAATTAGAAAGCAAATCTGAAGCATTAGCTAATCCAGAATCTGGATTGTCTAAAAAAGAATTGTTAGATGTATCACGTGAAGTAGCAAAATTGCAAAAAACTATCGGTGGTATTTCAGAAATGAAAGGTTTACCTTCAGCAATTTTTGTAGTTGATACTGGTATGCACAATATTGCAATTCAAGAAGCTCAAAAATTGGGTATTCCTGTGATTGGTGTGGTTGATACTAACAATGACCCTTCTGGTGTTGATTATGTTATTCCTGGTAATGATGATTCAGCGCGCGCGATCAAACTTTACACTGCAGCAATTGCAGATGCGGTTTTAGCAGCCAAAGATGAGACAGTTACTGACTTGGCTAAAGCAGTAAAAGTTGAAATCGTTGAAGATGAAGCTGTTTCAGAAGAAACTAAAACAGTGAGACGTGTTAAAAAAGCATCAGACGAAGCTGCTGCTGAATAATTCACACACGTGATTATCTAAGCCGTAACCTAGTTACGGCTTAGTTTATATTCTAGCAAGTTTAAAAATCTACCAAAGAATTCAAAATTAGGAGTTTAGAATGTCAAATATTACTGCAAAAATGGTTGCCGAACTACGTGAAATGACTGGTTTAGGTATGATGGAATGCAAGCGTGCATTGGTTGAAGTAGAGGGCGATATTAAGAAAGCTGAAGAGCTATTACGTATTAAGTCAGGTAACAAAGCCTCTAAAATGGCTGGTCGTACAGCTGCTGAAGGTGTAATCGTTATTGCTATTTCTGATGATAAAAAAACAGGCGCAATTGTTGAAGTAAATTGTGAAACTGATTTCGTAGCTAAAGATGCAGGTTTTACAGCATTTGCTAATGGTATTGCTGCTGCTGTGGTTGGTAATCCAGATGCTACAATTGAAAATATTGCTGAAGTTAAATTAGCTTCAGGTGAAACAGTTGAAGAAGCTCGTAAAGCGATTATTGCTAAATTGGGTGAAAATATGAGCGTACGTCGTTTTGTACGTTACACAACTGATGGTGTGTTGGCTTCATATTTACACGGTTCTAAAATTGGTGTATTAGTTGATTTAACAGCTGGCGATGAAGCATTAGGTAAAGATGTTGCTATGCATATCGCGGCCGCTAAACCTAAAGCATTAAATGCTGATGGTGTTGATCCAGAATTAATCGCTACAGAACGCCGTGTTGCCGCTGAACGTGCTCGCGAAGCTGGTAAACCAGCTGAGATGGTTGAGAAAATCGTTGAAGGTACTGTAAATAAATTCTTGAAAGAAGTTACATTATTAAGTCAAGTATTCATTAAAGCAGAAGATGGTAAACAAACTATTGAGCAATTATTGAAATCTAAATCAGCAAATATTAATGGCTTTACATTATATGTAGTTGGTGAAGGTATTGAGAAAAAAGTTGTTGACTATGCAGCTGAAGTTGCAGCAGCGGCTCAAGTATAAATTTACTAATCAGTAAAATTGAAAAATCCTTCGCTGTGGCGGAGGATTTTTTGTTATAATAATTAGAACTAACTTTTTTAAATGGGATATTACTATGGAAAATCCAATTATATTTACAGATAATGCAATCAATAAAGTTCGTGAATTAATTACTGAAGAAGGTAATCCAGATCTTAAATTACGCGTATTCATTACTGGTGGTGGTTGTTCTGGTTT
>RXKA01000089.1 GCA_003962985.1 Pseudomonadota bacterium
GATAAATTAACGAAGATGTGAGATCTGTTGCTATTTTACTTAGCCATTTACGTCCAAATCTGCCACGTCCACCAGTTTGTAATTCACAGCTGATAACCGTTGGTCTAGGGTAGCTATTGATATTATTTAAACTATAGGTATTGGTAGACAGTGTTTCACCCAAAATAATTATCTGGTGGTTAATCTCATGTGTCATTAATAGACTGTTAATTTGCTCTTGATTCAACCAATTTATTTGCCGTGATAATTTAAAACTACCATTTTCAGATCTAATTAATTCAGGTTCGATTTGATTGACTTGAGCAATCATTCCTAATGTTTGAATTACCGATTGATTAATGCTTTGGCTAATCTTAGGTAATGTGCAATTAGATTCGGTATTAAGTAGTCTTAACAGTTTGATTATCATGATGTACGGATTTGTTGTACCAACTTAGTGGTAGATGTTTGATATAAAAATGGAATTGAATGTACTTGACCACCATTTCGCACAACCTCTTTACTCCCGACTATATTTTCTGGACTCCAGTCACCACCTTTAACCAAAATGTCAGGCATTATTTGCATAATTAGGTCGAATGGCGTATCTTCATCAAAATAAGTGACATAGTCTACCGCTTCTAAGCTGGCAATAACGGCTAAACGATTAGCTAGACAGTTAATTGGACGATCATCGCCTTTACCTTGGCGTTTTACTGATACATCACTATTTAATGCTACTATCATTGAGTTGCCTAGTTCACGTGCCTGTGCTAGATATGTAACGTGCCCGCGGTGAAGTATATCAAAACACCCATTGGTAAAAACTAGCGGTTGGTGTTTTTTTATGTCATTAAGTTTTGCCATAATGTCTTGTGGATGAATGATTTTATGTTCAAATAATGGGGTTGGATAATTCATTGTTGATTATTCCTTTGTGTTATAGATATCTGCTTGATGGGTTTGATATTAATTATTAAATCCACGTAATGAGAATTTGACAATATCATAGTTAAATTGACCTTCGCTCACTAAAATATTGAGAGGTGTACTTTCTGGAAAAGTATACAAATAATCAACGATCAGATGATTGTTAAAGTTATTACCTATTTCCTGTGGCGTATTACGTTCTGGGTCAAATCGTGAATAAATTGGAATGATTGACATATAAGTAATATTGCTTTCTTGAAGTTCATCAACAGCTATTTGGATATTAGTCAATTTTTTAATCGTCGTCCAGCGTGGAGTTGCATCCAATCCAACTAAGGAATTTTTATCCCAAATGCTATCACTAATTAGCGCCGTATTCGACGATATAATTAACACGCGTCCTTTAGTTTGCCAAATCTGTTTAAGTTGCTGCTTATGTATATCATTAATCTCAGTTTTAGTAATTAGGCGATCCTTAAATGATTGAGTGAATAATGCATTAAGCTGTTTTGCGCCATGGTTGCCAAGAAAACCTGTTTCATCGCGGACATTATTATCTAAATCCAGTAGGACAATCTCATCTGGATTTTCATTTAAGAAATGGTTAATTTGGGTTATTATATTATTTAAGTTATCGCCAATAAAATAGTTTGAGGTATAAAAAACATTGTCTTGCAGACATACTTGTATTTCTAAGTAACGGATACCACTATTTAACTGCTGATAAATATTTTCATCCTGAGTATTCAGGTAGGTTACAAATTCATCGGCACTGGATTCTACTACATGACCATTTAACATGATAATCTTGGCATTCGTAGTTTGTGATGATGCCAAAGTTTCACCTTTGCAAATAGGCAGAGAAGAATTTAGTTCATATGCATTAGCAAAGTGTGAACCTGGTATCGTAATTTGTCCCAGTGTTTTGTTCCCCAAGGCGGATTTGTTTTGACTCATCCATCGCGAATTATCTTGGGTTGATGAGCAGCCAAATAGCAATCCCATGGTTACCAATAATGAGGTAATATTAATTAGTTTTGGCATTATGGTATATAATGTTTCGTCAAATAAGTATCTAATGCATAACTAACGCCAAGCATAGCAGGGAACTCATGCGTTATTATATAAATTGGCATTTTTTCCAAGTATGAACGGTAGCGTCCTTTATCCTCAAATCTATTTCTAAAGTCAGACTTCATGAAATAATCTAGAATTTTAGGAATAATTCCACCACCAATATAAACACCACCAAAAGCGCTAGTAATACAAGCAAGATTAGATGCTGCAGTCCCTAAAATACGGCAAAAATGATCTACGGTTTGCTTACAAATGAAGCAAGTATTATTGACACCATTTTCAGTGATTTCACTTGGAGTAGGGATATTACCTTCAATCGGTACTTTTTTGATTGTACATACCGCTTCATAGATCAATTGCAAACCAGACCCTGAGAGTAGTCGTTCCATAGAAACATGATGGAAACGACGATGACAAAAACTCCATAACTCAAATTCTTCTTCGGTGACAGCCACAAAGCTAGAACGTCCACCCTCGGCAGGAATAGCAAAATAATCATTTTCTAGTGGATGTTTAACTAATGTTGCCATGCCAAGCCCAGTCCCAGGACCAATAATACAAATTGGTTTGCGCGTATCTGGTTCTAAGCCGCCGAATTTAACTAAACCTTCAGCAGGGATATGTGGAATTGATAGTGCAAGAGCATGAAAATCGTTCAAGAAGATTAGGCTTTCTAAACCACAATCTTTTTTTGTTTTTGCCATTGACGATAAATGCCAAGGACTATTTACCATGAACAGCGTGTCATCAATAATTGGTGAGGGTACCGCTAAAGCTGCATGTTTAATTTCATTTGCATTAGTTGATGATAAATAAACATTAATTGCTTCCGCTAACGATGGAAAATCAATACATTGAAATACTTTGATGTGTTCATAAGTATAAGGTGCAGTTTCAATTGCAAAGCGTGCATTGGTACCACCGATATCACT
>RXKA01000057.1:0-649 GCA_003962985.1 Pseudomonadota bacterium
CACACCCTGAGTTCAAGCACGAAATGCAAGAAATAGCATAAAATAACGTTATTATTTTGTAGGTGCTTTATGATAGAAAAGAGATTTAGATTTAATTTAGACCGTAGGCTAAAATTAGAGGCATGGTTAGTGATGCCTTTTTATGGTATTTTTGAGAATTTGCCGATGGCTAAAAAATTACTAAAAATAGCAGATATGTTGGGTTGCTCCATTACTACAGTCAAACGAGAGGTTATAAACAGAGGCTTTAGCTATGATAATTACAATGCTTACCAAGCCCAAAATGATAGCGATCGTAAAGTATCAGCTGGAAATACGCACTATTTGTATAGCGAAGAACAGCGGGTATTGCTTTTGTCTGAATTTAAGATTTTTGCTCAAAATAAAGATTGGTCGCCTAAGGCATTTTTGTTGAGGTTGAAGCTTGAGCTAGATAAATCAGTAACAATACCCTGTCTAGAGTTGCTTTATCAGTGGGTTTATGAAGATGCTAGGCTTGGTGGTGAGTTATATAAGTTACTCCCCAGAGGTCAAAAGAGGCGAAAAAAACAGAAGTCTAACAGTCAAAACAAGATAAATGATAAAGTCTCTATTCATGAGCGTGACGCTGTAGTTAGTAGCAGGACTAGATTAGGTGATTTTGAAATTG
>RXKA01000057.1:699-855 GCA_003962985.1 Pseudomonadota bacterium
AGTTAGTGCGGGTAATAAAGCAGGGATAACTACAGCCAATGACCGTACGTCAAGATTTTGTCTAGCGAAACACGCCAAGAGTAAACACGGTGATGCAACAAAAGATACCATACTGGTTATGCTACGCCCACATATGCGCAAACTAAAAACAATAAC
>RXKA01000057.1:905-2462 GCA_003962985.1 Pseudomonadota bacterium
CATTTAGCAATAGCTAAGCACCTAAAAGTGAACTACTACTTTGCTGACCCTTATTGTAGTAATCAACGAGGTGGTAATGAAAACATAAATGGTATGATTAGACGCTACTTTCCGAAAGGTACTGAGTTTACAAATGTGACGGAAAAAGAGCTACAAGACGTTATTGATACAATTAACCATTTACCTCGTAAAATTCATAATGGTAAAACAGCACATGAGATATACTATGGAGTAAATAAAACATTAGTTAAGGTGTAAAAGTCTAGACTTTATCTGACAGTCACTACTTAACCGACAGTTATTTCTTTATCTCCAACTTGAGTTGTAAGATTAGTTAAACTGTCAGATTTCCCCAATAGTGTACCACAACTTTTTTCAATTGCGATATGTTTGCTATCTAAAAAAGTTTGCATAGGAGTTTTTCCATAGCAGTACCTTCCAGAATGTGGGCGAAATTCATTATACTTACGTAACCACTCATTAACATCTATTTGTAATTCTTCAACTGAGTTATAGATTTTCTTACGAAATGCTATACTATAAAACTCATCTTTCATGGTCCGGTGGAAACGTTCGCAAATACCATTGGTTTGCGGATGCCTAGCTTTGGTCTTGCTGTGATCTATATCTTCAACAGCTAAATACAATTGAAATGCGTGATGTTCAACTAACCCGCAATACTCCGTGCCCCTATCGGTTAGTATTCTAAGCAAAGGGATTTCATGCTGTTCGAAGAATGGTAAAACTGCATCATTAAGTGCATGTGCAGCTGTAATAGCCGTTTTATCCGTATATAACTGAGCAAATGCTACTCTAGAGTAAGTGTCGATAAAGGTTTGTTGATAAATCCGTCCTACGCCCTTTAGATTGCCAACGTAATAGGTGTCTTGAGCACCCAAATAGCCGGGATGTTGGGTTTCTATCTCGCCATGTGCTTCTTTTTCTATTTTAGCTTTTTCAAGGATTTGCAACTGCTCTTCAGTTAAAATGATCCCATCTTGAGCAACTTTTGCTTCCAGTGCTTTTAAGCGTTTTTTTAGAGTTTCTAGATCATTGCGTAGCCAGATTGATCTAACACCAGTTGGCGAAACTAGTATTCCACGTTGATTAAGCTCATTAGAAGCTCGCTGTTGTCCGAGTGCAGGGTTTTCAATAGCGATCTGGATGACTGCTTCTTCAACATGTTCTGGAACTCTATTTTTTGGATTAGGTTTTTTACGGCTGATTTCTTGTAATGCTTCCTCACCACCAGTTTCATATAACTGTTTAAAACGATAAAAGCTATCACGTGAATACCCCATCACATTACATGCCTGAGATACATTACCTAGTTGTTTAGCTAACTCCAAAACTCCCAGTTTTGGTTTAATTATTTTTGCTGATATATTAGTCATTTTGACATTTCCTTATTTTAAGATAAAATACCAAAAATATTGCACTTTACTACCGCCTCACATACGTTCGTTGGTGTCTGCCTTGTGCAACTTTGGTTGCTCAGGCAGATTGATAAAGCACACTTATTACTCAATATTTTACCTTGTTTTAACATTGAATGTC
>RXKA01000057.1:2512-2971 GCA_003962985.1 Pseudomonadota bacterium
GTCGGTATCTCAGTTAGTCAACTAAATAAACTAAGGAAGACTATCTTCTTAATAATTATTAACTGCCCTTTCTTATCGAACAGTTACATTAGCAAAATAGTTAAATTTGTTCACATATCTGTATTACAAATAATCATTAAAATCAGCATTGGAATGCGATCAATACCGAAAACAATCAAAAAAGAAGAACATAACTCTCAAACAAATGTGCGAGTTAAGCCAATAACAACAATAATAGTTTTTGCCTGCTTTATATGGAATTCCTATATCAGTAAAAGATGTATATCATTTACAAGGAAAATTAGCAACAATAGGTCTAGTAACAAATGCAAATAAAGAACATTAATAATCAGAACTTGTACAATGCTTTAGAAATGCAGGAATGATACCCTTTGTGCAGACCAATGTGCCTCAGTTTGGAATGGCTATGGAAACTGGAAATTATCTATGGGGCAGAGC
>RXKA01000080.1 GCA_003962985.1 Pseudomonadota bacterium
AGTTCTATTTTTGCTAATCCGCAGTACTTGACCATTGACAATCGTGGCAATACGATAAGTAGTTCAACGATGCCTGTAGATTGTATTGTTAATGATTAATTAGTAAAATCTTATAACTTGTTGATCTGGCAAGAATCATTGAGTAAACATGGTAATCCTTATTGAATGGTAAATGGGTGATCGCTAACTTCTAATAAAATACCTTTAAATCCAATTTTTGTAATAAATTTTTCGGGTAATGAATCAACTATATCATGTAGTGTTACTTGTTTAAATAGCTGACTAATTGATGTAGCACCTAGTTTTGGATAAATACGTTTATTAATGATTGATGAGACAGTGCTACTACATATTTCACGTCCAAGAATATTGCTTTGAATCTGAGTGATTTCTTTGGGTGCTTTGCCAAGCATTAGTAAAAATGCAATTTCATATTCAAGCGGACTCAATGATGGTTTGGGATTAATATCATTAAGAACTAAATTTTCATTATCGTTGTCAATCCCATTTAATGCAATCATGATGTTTTTATTATTTGAGATCTTTTGCTCTACCATGCGGACATAACTACCTGTGTATTTATTATTTTGGTAAATTGGCGAATCAGTTAATTCTAGGACGCAATATTTTTTGCTATTAATATTTTTAGCCATGATTAACCATTTGGAAGATTGTTTTTGCTCTCTAAATTCTCTAATTTTTTGCCGATTTTCACGGAAAAATCTACCAATAGAACCACTAATAAGGAAAATAGATTTTCCAAGAATCTGTTTTTCATCAATAAAGTCACGTGAATTATTATTCGCATATAATATTGATTGCGCACGATTGGCATCTGTCAATAGCGTAATATTATCCGCAGCCATGATTTCAAATATGCTCGATAAGCCAGATATATCTTGAATAAGATTCAGTTGTGCTCTCATTTTTATTCCCACTAAGTTTATTATAGTTTTTATGAAACTGTATTCGTTAACAATGGTTCCATAATAGATTCCAACTAATTCTGTTAGTCTGTTATTTTTATAGTTCGCCATTGTAATATAGCGGTATTAACAAAGGGAATAGCTATTTATGCATATATAATTTCTTATTTTTGCATAAATCAATTGCTAGTTAATTATTGTATTGATATAAAAACATATTTTAAATAGTGTGATTTTTATATCAGGAGTGGTTTTACATATAACGCGACCATTTTTGCTTTCTTATCAACGAACAGGATGTGCTAAAATGGATGCCTTTAGTAATATATTTTCCATGGATAAGCCAATCATGTTAACCATTCAACAACTCTATCACCAGGTTACTGCAAATATTCCAGATTTCAAACCGCGTGATTCTCAGGTCGAAATGGTGGATGTGATTGATGAGTGTTTTTCTAACATCACTGAAGATAATAAAGACGGGCATAATATTTGTCTAATTGAGGCTCCAACAGGAACAGGAAAAAGCTTTGCTTATATTTTGGCTGGCATTAATAATGCACAAAAATTAGGTAAAAAATTCCTGATTTGTACTGCTACAAAAACTTTACAAAGCCAACTATATAATAAAGATATGCCTAATTATATTCGCGCGAGTAAAAATCCTGTTAGTTATGGCTTAGCTAAAGGACGCTCTAATTATTTATGTCCTTACCAATTAGAGGCTAATTTAATGAATGCTGGTGCAGATATGATTAGCCAAAGTGATGGTACTTCAGAAAAATTGCATAAAATTTCACAGGCTTTTGAGAAACAAGATTGGGATGGTGATTTGGATAATGCACCATTATTCATAGAAAGTCGAGTAAAACCGTTGATTACCGCAGACAAACATCAATGTCTGGGCTACCAGTGTCCATTTAATCAAAAAGATGATTGTAACTGTCCATTTTATAAAAACCGCGAATATTTGCGCTCTTGTGATGTAATAATTACTAATCATAGTTTGTTATTAGCTGATTTGGACGGCGGTGGTGGGATGGTATTGCCATGGCGTCCAGATGACTATTTACTTTGTGTTGATGAGGCACATAATTTTACTGATTATGCAATTAACGGTTTTATGGGGCAGTTTGACCTCAAGCAAAGCATTGGATTAGTTGAGAATGCCGCTAAATTGATTGCTAATGCGGCAACTAATAGTTATATAATTGATAATATTCAATTATGTGATCAAACTGTTACCAGTCTAAATGAATTATCCGTAACTTTAGATAAATTTTATAACCTGATACGCTTAAATCAAAACTTATTTGATAATGGTACGCTTATTTTAAATGATTATCTAAATTCTGCAATTACGCAAGAGGTTAAGGATTTATTTATTGAAGTTGCATTTAGTGCCGGTGAATCCGTAGCTGGTATTGAAGCGATTCAGGAAAAACTAAAAGAAAAAATTAAAAATGCAAGCGATTACACCAGTGAGGCTAATTTAATTAAGCTTGGATTTTATTTTAGCTCAGTTGAGGGAATTGCTAATACTGCCAATTATCTAGTCAATGAAGATAAATCGCGTTTTAATGCAAATGCGCGCTGGGTTGAGCATAAGTTAATTAATAATAATGATGAATATGTTGTTATTGCTGGAGTTACCCATGTTGGTAATGTTCTAAAAAATAAACTATGGGATCGTGTTTATGCCGCCTGTCTAACCTCAGCGACCTTGGCTATTGGTGAGCGCTTTGAATACAGTAAATTTCAATTGGGATTGAATTTATTGCCAGAAGTGAAGGCTACTAAATTAGACACTAACTTTAACTATCCTTTGCATAGTCAATTGGTTATTCCGCAGTTCCGCTATGCTCCAGAATTTAACAGTCGAGAGATGTTCCAAAAAGAATTGACCATGTATTTGGGG
>RXKA01000052.1 GCA_003962985.1 Pseudomonadota bacterium
GGCGCAATTGTTAGTAGTATTCTTTATTTACAGACTTCTCACTTAAACCAAGCGATAATTTTTACCCCTGTTGACATGCCCAAAATCAGTCTAACTGAATTTCAACAATTATTAAATAATAAATCCAATGGTGCCTATTTCATCAATACACCACTGCCATTAATGCTCAAAGTGACGGGTCAATTAATCAACCATTGCCAGAATATTGCTAGCTTATTAGACAACGGTCATGATTATTCAATCAAAAAATTCATAGCCGAAAGTGGTATAATATTTGAGCAGTACCAATGTCTAAACCCGCAACAATTAATCAATGTAAACTATCCATATGAATGGGAGCAATTTTGTCATGAAACTTCAATGTGACCAACAATCAATTCGCCTACGTCTAGATGAATTAGAATATCAACAGTTAATTAAAAATCGCGCTGTAAACTACCCTATCAAATACTTAAATCTTGAGATACAATTACAAATCGTAGCCGATGAAATTTCATCTCAACACCAAGAAACACAGCTTAAAGTTTTTCTTACTCAATTACAAGCCGAACAACTTAATGCCGATGCACAACGTAAACACGGCATCAATTTATGGTTAGAAACGAATACACACAATGTTCTATTAACTGTGCAGCTTGACTTACACAAATAAAGACGTTACATAATTTTAGAATTTATTGAAATGATATATAGTTTCCCCTTCAGCTGAACACCGTTAATTGGATATATCACTATAATTCAAGCAGTTAATTTTACTTAAGTTACTCAATTTATTAAATGTTAGCTACGCATAAATCTGTTGAAAAAATACAAATCAGATAATAGCATAGATAATATTTGCAAAGCTATAATTATAGTACTTTGTACAACCTAGAGTTTATAACTCACATATTGTACAGTATCTCATTTAACCATCTCAAAAGTAAGTCGAATAATAAATCTGATACAATATTTATAAGTTTAATTACCAACATACTAAAGGTTACTGCAGCTGTGTGAATGTCAGAGCACGCCACCTAATAAATGTGTATGGCGTGCATCAAAAATACTAATTTGAAAGTAGCTTAACTCTAAAAATTATTTTAGTAGCTATTTGCTACCACAAACATCAACACTAGTTGAATTAATTTGCCAGTTTTTAAAACAGTTACTCTGCATATCAAGGGTTAATGGAGCTGCTAAATCGTAACGACGCTCACTAACTTTGTTTTGCTGTGTGGTCCAAAAACCGTTGAGATTGTTGGTGATGAAGCGAACTAAATAAGCATTTTCCTCACTTGGTGCAATACTCGGCGGATAGAAACCTTCTTCTGGAATCTGTGAATAGACTGCACTTTGACCTATGTCATGATGTTCACCATTAATATAGTTTGCCACCAATGTATAGGCTTGCGAATACTTCGCTATATCATACCACATATACATTCCGCGATTGCTGGCATCAGGAACGATACCTTTTTGAATATCAACATTGCCGCCATAAGTTTTTTGATTATATGCAACAGGAATAGTAATAATATCGGCACGTTTCAGCGCATATACTTCACTTAACTCAGGAATTCGCGTTTCATCATTTAGTATAATTGCTATTTTACCAAGCTCAGTATTGAATACAGGTAAATCGTTTCCAGTTGTAGCCCAAATTTGTTCAATATCATTCAAATGCGATTTACGATAGATCCCAATTTGTTGACCATTATTATCAAATAAGATTGCAGTCTCATAATATTTACCTTGATGTTCTTCTGGCATACTAAAGATCAGGAATGAATGATATTTTTTTGCCAAACCAGCAGCTAGTTGATAGCTTTGACCATTTAGTTTCTCGGCATATTTACCAATATTTTTCTTAGTTATATCAACATTGCCAATAAAAGAATTATAAGGTAGTACAGCAAGATTAAACAACTGCGGCTGTTTACTGATTAATTCGTCAATCTTATTGTAGTTTTCTTGAACATTGCCAGTTTTAGGATTATACTGTACCAATAAAGAAGAAATCTGCGTTTGTTTTTGAGCTGCATAATTAACATTTTGTGCACGATAAAGGTTCAAATCTGTGTATAGTTCCGGGCGGCGATGTTTTAACCAAAACGCGCGTTGCGGACTAGGTTTGCCAGTCTCCAATGTCGCATACGTTATATAATTTCCATAGTTACCCTCATTTGACCAAGTCGAAGTTGGTGCAGAATTTAGTGTCTTACCAGTACTACTCCAAATTGAACTTGCGCCAGGGAATTGTGCCGTAACATGATATTGTGGTAGAGCTAACATCCCAGTATAATCTGCAGCAACTACATTTACACCAATCCATCCTGGTAATGTTGCCATACTGCCCAGAGTAGAATGATTTATGTTGCTGCCTAGTTCATCACGCAGAAATTTTGCTGCTGCAAGTGGGTATACAATAATATCTGCACCACGTAAAGCAGGTAACAACAATGATTGTATTTGTGAGTCGTCATAACAAATTAGTAATGAAATTTTACCAATTTCAGTATCAAATACAGGGAATCCTAGGTTACCAGGAGTTTTGTCTTGTGAGTCATCAATATTTAATTGATTCTTGCGATACCTGCCAATAAAACCATCTGGACCAACCAAAACCGCCGCATTATATTTTAGACCAGTATTGATATCTTGTTCTTGCAAACCAGCAGCAATATAAACATGATACTGTTGGGATACCAAAGTTAATGCCGTAGTTAGTTTACCTGGTATAGTATCAAAACCAAACATAGCATTACTAGCTTCTTCCGGAAATACGATTAATTTAGCTCCATTTTTAGCTGCTACGGTTGCGTCTCTAACTATCATTGCAATATTACTTTCTTGTTGTGTGCCTTGTGAGACAAAAGTAACTGCAGCAACTTTCACCTCCGCAGAGTTAGCATTAGCAATCACCACAGCCGATAAAATAGCAAATAGTAGCTTATTCATGTAAAATTCCTTCTAATAGAATGATTAATATCTAAGGTTGAGTATCGTATATCTACTTAACCAATGACTTTGGTTTTTTGTAATGAACGTTTGAAACAATTGGTATTTTAATAAAGTAAGTTAAATAAGATTTACTATTTATTGATCAATTTTCACATTATAGGATATGGTTTGTCATTTCTATAATTTAACCTAAACTCACATTCTTTTACATCTGCTTTACCCTTAATACCTTGCACCAAAGTAACGCGCATCTAATTCTACATCACTAATGGCAATGAATGTAGATCTGGAATTACAAAAATCATAAATCATATGACAAATTTCCATCACATATTCGTTAATTAAATGTCTGTTAATTCCAGATAAAGTTGCTATTTGTATTGTTGATAAATCTGCAACAATCCATTAAAGTTTGTTTTAATTATCCAGATTCTTATCTAAAACAACTGCATTTGTATTTTTTGACTCATAATAGTACCCCAATTAATAATAAGTTATTTTTTAATCTCAATTATTTATATTAGGCATATAAGCGTTTATTTTACCATGTAATGTATTGGCTATCTTCAACAATTGTTACTCTAATTACCGATGGCATATGTCGGCAAAATAAGATAATTTGTGTTAAAATCTAGTAATTAATGATTTTTGAGGAGAGTTTTTATGTGTTCATTGGATATTGTAGTGATGACTGTTAAATTGCAGAGCATCACAATAGCATAAGGAATTTAATCTTATATGTGATTCTTCTGCATAGTTAGTTAAATAGTTAATCAGAAGAAGGATCATTGTAATGGAACTTATTAAATTAGGTTTTAATAAATTTAATCAAACGTATTTAGATAATAAAGACACTGGTAATCTCTATATTGGGCGAGTTAGCGCAGAGTATAGAAATTTGTATCAGGTCTATTTTGAACAAGGAATCATTAACGCAACTATTCGCGGTAAATTCAAAAAAGATTGCCTATCTGGTAGTAGAGAATTTCCTACTGTCGGCGATTGGGTTTTGTTTGAATACATACCTGAAGAAAACAAAGGTATCATTGAGGAATTGCTACCTAGAAAAAGTAAATTTTCTCGTAAAATGGCTGGTGAAAAAACACAAGAACAAGTTGTCGCAAGTAATATCGACTATGCATTTATAGTTGTAGCCCTAAATTATGACTTTAATGTGAGAAGAATTGAACGCTATATTGCGGTCACGTGGCAAAGTGGCGCTATCCCTGTTTTAGTGCTTACTAAGGCGGATTTGTGTGTTGATTTACAAGATAAATTGGCAGAACTTGAAGATGTTACTTTCGGTATAGATATCCATGTAATTGATAATATTTCAAATAGCGGCATTAGCCAACTAAAAAAATATTTCAATTTTAATCAAACTATTGTATTACTTGGTTCATCTGGAGTTGGTAAATCATCATTAATCAACAACCTAATGCAACAAGATATTATGAAAGTTGGTATTTTACGTAATAACATTGATAAAGGACGCCATACTACTACGCATAAGCAATTATTAATCTTACCTACTGGAGGTCTTATTATTGATACTCCAGGAATCCGTGAGTTGCAGTTATGGGATTCAGATCAGGGAATAGACCATACCTTTGAAGATATTGAACAATTATCGCATGATTGCTATTTCCGCGATTGTACACATACAAATGAACCCAAATGTGCGGTTCAAAAGGCTATCATGGATGGGAATTTAGATGTGAAAAGATTAAACAATTATCAGAAACTACAGCGTGAGCAATCTTATTCGTTACAACGACAAGAACAATCTGCTGCTAAAATTGAAAAAGATAAATGGAAATCTATTCATAAACAAATCAGAAAACTAAATATCTAGTTACCAATGGCTGTGAAGTTATATTCACAGCCATTATTATTTACCTAAACGACGAAATCATAATCTACACAAACTCCAGATGAAATCCTGTAAGATAAATTGTCTGTCCCACAGAATACAATTGTTGTCGCTCGGCAGATTGTGCGATAGGAATAATAATCTGAATACCCGTCACAAATTGACACGTCAACTCACTATAAGACACCAAGTTCTTGATAGCAACAATAGATGCAACTAATCCATTGCGCACTTCAGCAGTATGAATTGTTATACTCATAGTATTTAAGAGTAACCGCCGAGTAATTTGTGTAATCTGCCATGCAGGACAAAAAATATTACCAATAGCAGTAGTCAGTACTACACCAGCAGATAGCTGATTAGTTGCTACAACATTTAAGATTAGATGATATTGCGTGTAACCCGCAAGACTGCTTAACATCTGGTTCAGCATGCCTGATTTTATAATTTTACCATTGGCAAGATGAATTACATAGTCTGCACTACGCAATACTTCATGTGATGAGTGGCTCACTAAAATTTGTGGGATATCTAACTGCTGAAGATAATCAATTAAAAATAAGCTGGTAGCTTGATCAATCGCAGCAAATGGTTCATCTAATAAGAGTAACTGTGGCTTAGTTAATAATGCTCTGGCAAGGGCTACCTTTTGTTTCTCACCACCTGACAATTTATTGGGCATCCGTTGTAATAATTTGTCTAACTCTAAATCATGAATAACTTGCTCAAATTGTGCTATTTCAACTTTCTTATCCGCAAAAAGTAAATTATCTTCAACATTCAAGTGCGGGAACAAATAAGGTTCTTGAAAAACCATCCCGATCTTACGTTTCTCAGGACGAACAAAAATTTTATCACTCTGCCAAATGTTATCTTGATAAATAATCTGACCACGGGTAGTTCGTTCTAAACCTGCGATTTGACGGAGGAGTGTTGATTTACCCGAGCCTGAAGCACCATAAATTGCCAATACATGGAATGAATTTAATTTAATTGCAATATCTAATTCAAAATCTGCTAACTGTTGACAGATACTAATCTCAAGCATCATTAACCCTTGCTAATCGTGAATTACTTTGTAGCCAATAGACCAAAACTAGAACAACAATACTAAAACCAAGTAAAATCAAAGAAAGTAGATTGGCACTGGCATATTCAAAAGCTTCAACATGATTATAAATTTGAATTGATACGACCTGCGTTTTACCAGCCAAATTACCACCAATTAATAACACAATACCAAATTCACCAATCGTATGAGCAAAGCCCAAAATAGCGGCTGAGATAATACCATTACGCGCCAGTGGAAGAATTGCGCGCCAAAAAGCTTGCCATGGCGACAAACCTAACATAGTAGCAGTCTCCCACGGCTTACGTCCAATTTGTTGAAATACCGCTTGTAATGGCTGTAAGATAAATGGTAGCGAATAGATAACTGATGCAATAACTAACCCAGAAAAAGAAAATGACAAGACCCCCAACCCTAACCCAGTAGTTATTTTACCGACTAATCCAGATGGGCTAAATAAGAGTAATAAATAAAACCCCAAAACACTTGGCGGTAAAATCAATGGGGTTGTACATAGTGCATTAATCATATGGCTAAATGGGCGTTGACGGCGACTAACCAGCCACCATGCGAGAGGAATACAAATCACCATCAAGATGAAAGTAGTAATTAATGCTAGTTTGAAGCTTATGATTAAGGATAATAAATCATCCGCTGTAAGCATTATTGATAACCATAGTCATGTAAAATCTGCAACACAGGTGCAGAATGTAAGAATTTGATAAATGATGGCAATGCATTATTATTCCGACCATGCTCCAAGACAATTGCATCTTGCTTAATTAACGGCACAATTGAAGTTGGTACAACCCACATCGATCCAGAAGTCAATTTTCCTTGATAACTAACCTGTGATAATGCAACAAATCCTAAATCAGCACTCCCACTAGCTACTTGCTGCCAAGTAACAGAAATATTATCACCTGTAACAATTTTATTTTGTAATTTTGGTAATAATTTATAGTACTGTAGGACACTATAACCAGCCACACCATATGGTGCTAACTTAGGATTGGCTACTGCAAGGTGAGCAAAAGCACCTTTTTGTAACACAGTTCCATTTTTATCCACTAACTTAGGATCTGCACTCCAGAGCACCACTTGTCCACGAGCATAAGTAAAATTAGTGCTTTCCATCGCAAATTTATTTTGTGCCAATTTATGTGTAGTGGTATCATCTGCCGCAAAGAGCATATCAAACGGCGCTCCATTTGTAATCTGATTGTATAAAACACCAGTTCCAGCACTCGACAAACTAATTTTTACCCCAGTTTTTTGCTGGTACAATGCGGCAATTTTTTTGGCTGGTGCAGAAAAATTACTTGCTACCGCCAAACTAATTTCATCGGCATTGGCATTAAGCACACTACCAAGAAGGGATAATCCAATTAATATTTTTCTTGACACTTAGTTATCTTTCTTGAGTTCAATTAATGGTTGTATCACGCGCTCCAATACTCCTGTAATATGCCCAATCAGCACACCATAATTAACAACAGGTATGCGTGCATCTTGACAACGCGCAATCCGTGACAAAACTTCAGCCCGATTTATCATACAGCCACCGCAATGGACTATTAACTTAAATTTACTTAAATCTTGATTAAAATCGCCACCAACCGCAAAAGTAAAGTTTAATTTACCACCAACTTTTTTCTCTAACCAATTTGGAATCTTAACCCGCCCAATATCTTCATGACTAGGATAATGGCTACATGCCTCAGCAATCAAAACATTATCATCAGGCTGTAAATTATCAATCGCCTCTATTCCTGCCAAAAACTCGTTTAAATCACCTTTGTAACGAGCAAACAGAATTGAAAATGAAGTTAATGGAATTTCTGGAGGTACAATTTGAGAAACCTGAGCAAAGACTTGAGAATCAGTAACTACTAATTTAGGTGTAGCTTTCTGGTTTGCTAACGCTGTAGCTAATTCTTTTAAGGTTACAACAATTACGATCGCACCTGCTTCCATTGCATCACGCATCACTTGTACTTGCGGTAAAATTAAACGTGATTTAGGTGCCCCCGCATCAATTGGACAAACCAAAATAACCGTATCTAATGGACGCAATAAATCACCAACGATAGTAGGCGGTAAAAAATCTTTTGGTGCGGTATGAATCAAAACTTGTTTTAATTCGTCAATCCCAGTTCGTGTTAATGAATTAATTTTACAAAAGCGAATATTATGTTGGCGAAACCAATTTTCAGTAAGTGAATTGGTGGATAAGTCAATTTTGGTAATAACACCCAATATTGGTAACTTACGCTCTAATGCCAACTGAATAATTTGCAAATCAAATTCATCAGGAATACTGTCGGCAGCTACCGCCAAAATAACAATATCAGTTTTACCTAGAACCTGTAATGACTTCTCAACCCGTAGCGCACCTAGCTCACCACTATCATCAATACCCGCAGTATCAATTAGCGTAACTGGTCCAAGGGGTAGAATTTCCATTGATTTATAAACTGGGTCGGTGGTCGTACCTGCAATAGCAGACACTACCGCTAATTCTTGGTTGGTGATTGCATTAATTAGGCTTGACTTACCCGCATTCCGTTTACCAAAAATAGCAATATGTAAGCGAACACCACGTGGCGCACCAAATTCATGTACTTTTTGTTCGTTTGTCATTCTCACAACTCCTATTTATAAATAGAAATCTCGTTTACCTTCTTTGATCTTTGCCAACTGATTAATTAATAATTTACGCATGTTTTCATTTTTAATCTGCGCTAATTCATTGGCAATTAACTCTTCTCCTGCTTTGACCGTTTCAGGTGAGGCATAGTCACATAAATACTCTTGTAATGTCAGCAACGCATTAGGTTGACATACGTTTTGAATATCACCACTTTTTGCTAATGCCATGAATCTATCACCCACACGTCCTTGACGATAACAAGCGGTACAATAACTTGGTAAATAGCCAGATTTGCACAAACTTAAAATAACTTCGTCAGGACTGCGTTCATCTTCTACTGAGAATTGAGCCGTATTTGCCGCTGAGATACCACTCACATGCTCACTGTAACCACCAACACCAGTACATGAACCAGCGCTAATTTGTGATACTCCATAACGAATAATTTCATCACGTAGTTCTTGACTTTCACGCGTTGATAATATTATACCAACATATGGTAATGCTAAACGAATAATTGCAATAACTTTTTTAAAATCATTATCACTTATCATATACGGGTAAGTGGCTAAATCAACCCCAAGCGCAGGTTTAAGACGCGGGACTGAAACAGTATGTGGTCCACAGCCAAACTTTTCTTCAAGATGTGCGGCATGTTGTAATAATCCTAATACTTCAAATTTATAATCATATAAACCAAATAAGATTCCCGCACCAACATCATCTATTTGTGCTTCCATCGCACGGTCAAATGCGGTGGTATGCCAATCATAATCATGCTTAGGGCCTTTAGGATGAACTCGTGCATATGTTTCACGATGATAGGTTTCTTGGAATAAAATATATGTTCCAATTTCAGCCGCATGCAATTGTTTATAACGCTCAACAGTAGTCGCTGCAACATTAACATTAATACGTCGAATCGAGCCATTTTTGAATTTTAGACTATAGATAGTTTCAATACATTCTAAAATATAATCAAAATTACAATTAGCTAAATCTTCGCCTACTTCCAAAGCTAAACGCTTATGCCCCATTTCCTCTAATGCACGCACTTCTTCAGCTAATTCCGCCATATTTAATTTTTTACGCGTAATGCCACTACATGCCGAGTATCCGCAATATGTACAAGTATTAACACAATAATTGCTCACATATAATGGTGCAAAAATTACGATACGCTTACCATAAATCTTTTCTTTAACTTGATGAGCTGTGTCATATAGTTTGGCTAATCGTGCATCATCTTCGATATTAAGTAATTTTGCTACTTCATCAATCGACAATCCTTGTGCTGACGCAGCTTTAGTTAAAATGGCATTAAATTCCTCATCACTAATCTCATGATTACGCGCTAGACAATCGTTGATTGCCTGCTCATTAATGAAATCTGCTTGATATTTACTTGGCATATGAGATCCTTACGAAGATATTTTGATTTTAAAAAGAGCCTTATTTCTATTTACGTAAAGGCGCATGACCTGCCGAGAATGAAACAACTCGCCCGATTGATTCAACCAATTTAATTGCAGTATCACGCCCCTGATCTGCAGTCACACACAATTTATTTGGATACAATTTATATAATTCACGAAATTCCATCGGTGATACATTTGGCATCATTACATTCGCACCTGCTTGAAGAGCCTTAATTCGCCCATCTTTATCTAGCGTCCCAAGCGCTGTAGTAGCTGGAATATTGGTATCAGGCAACAATAAGCGCGTTAATGCAACTGCAATTAAGGTACCTAATGACGTTCCACTTGCTTCACCTTTCAGTGGTGTATCCTGATTGGGTAAAAATGGACCAATTCCAACCATGCCCACATTCAACTTTTTGAGTAATAGCAAATTATTTGCAAAAATCTCAGGTGTTTCACGTGGCAATCCAACCATAAATCCTGTGCCGACTTGATATCCAGTCTCAGCTAAATATTGCAAACATTGTAGTCTATCGTCAAGCTGAGAATCAGGATGTAACTCGCGGTAAAGTTTGGCATCAGAAGTTTCAAAACGTAATAAATACCGATCTACTCCAGCATCTTTTAGTCGCTGATAATCCGTCTTACTAAATTCACCCGCAGATAAGGTAATTGCAACTTTTAATTCATTCTTAATTCGACTAATTACACCCGCTAAGCGCTCGATATGCGTATTATAAAATGGATCTTCACCTGACTGCAAGACTAAGCTTGGATAACCCATCTTAACGGCATGTTCAGCCGTTGCAAAAATTTCATCTTCCTTCATTCGATAGCGCTTAACTTGGTTATTGCGACAATATAAGCCACAGTATTGACACTGACGAATACAGATATTAGAAAACTCTATTAGCCCACGTAAATGGACTGCATCACCGACCATTCTCTGGCGAACACGATCTGCTGTAGCAAATAGAATCTGCGCTTGGCGTTCATCAAGTTGAACTAAATAAATTAACTCCTCAAATGATAATGAGGAGCTAACTTCAACTCGATGACAGAGCTGAATCAACTCTTCATCACTTAGTCTTAGTTGTTGGCTAGACATAATGCACTTTGTAAACGTTTATTTACAATATCTTCGTCTAATTTATCATCTGAAACCACTCGTAGTGAACCAGTTGGACAAATCTGTACACATGCAGGACCAACCCCATTGGTACGCTCAACGCACAAATCACACTTTTGAACTACCATTTTGTTTTTAGCTGCTAACTTACTACTACCATTGTTACTTACTTGTAGACCTGCTTGAATTTGTTTAGCACCTTTGTCATCATGATATTCAACTAGTTTCAATGCTCCAAATGGACAAGCCAACATGCAGGTTTTACATCCAATACAAGTTTCCTTATTGATAAAAATTGCATTGTCTTTTTCATAAATTGACCCATTTGGACAAGCATTCGCACATGGTGCATCTTCACACTGACGGCACTGAGTTGGCACACTAAACGTTGCTGTTTTAATCACGGTTAAACAAGGTTCAAATTTGATTTCTTGCATACCAGTTAAAAAGATATTTTGCGTACTATGCGCATCTACACATGCAATTTCACAGGTACGACAGCCGATACATTTTTTTGGGTCGCCGACAACAAAATTACTCATTTTATTTTACCTTTCTTGGTGTATACGTTGTATGTAATAAGTCATGAGCATGATGCCCAAATGGCTCACCTAAATAATCACCATATAATTTTTTGATTGATGGATTTTCATGAGATTTACGCACAGGCAAATCTTTATCATGGCTATATAAAGCCGCACGACGCTGATTAAATGCCAATTTACGATGTCCATCAAGTAATAGCTTAGGTTGACCACCACCAGTCATACAACCTTCTGGACAAGTCATGATTTCAACAAAATCATACTCACAAGTACCAGCTTTAACACTCTCTAATACTTTTGCAGCACTGTCTAAGCCAGCAACTACTGCAATTTTAACTGTCATATCACCAAGAGCAACATCGGCAGTACGTAGACCATTATCACCACGCACGAATTCTAAATCTAATTGCGGTATCTGTTCTTTAGTCAGTAACTCATACCCCGTACGCAACGCCGCTTCCATCACACCACCAGTTACACCAAAAATAGCACCCGCACCACTATATTCACCAAATGGTTGATCAAACTCTTCTTCTGGAAGATTAACAAAATCAATTCCAGCATCTTTAATCAACTGTGCTAACTCACGCGTAGTTATAACTACATCGGTATCCTGATAACCACTAGCATTCATTTCTGGACGCGCGGCTTCAAAGTGTTTACATGTACATGGCATTACCGCAACACTGTAAATTTTTGCGGGATCAACATTATCAATCTCTGCACCAATTGTTTTGAAAACAGGTGCTGCCATACCCATTGGTGACTTGCAACTAGAAAGATGCTCTAATAAATCTGGGTAATCTTGTTCGATATACTTAACCCACGCAGGACAACAAGACGTAAACATCGGTAATTTGCCCTCACCGCTAGTTAAACGATGTAACAGCTCACTACCTTCTTCCATAATAGTAATATCTGCACCAAAATTGGTATCATAAACTCGATCAAACCCTAAACGACGCAATGCTGCAGCTAGTTTACCTGGTGTTAAAACCCCAAGTGGCATACCAAATTCTTCACCAATAGCAACACGTACCGATGGAGCGCATTGTACAAAAGTAAATAAGTTCTTATTTGCCAATGCATCTTTGACTTCATGAGTATGACATTGCGCATATGCCGCAAATAATGGTTCATGTACACTTGACAACATACCACGCTTTGCTAATTTCTCTGCATAGATAGTAGGCGTACTTTCAAACTCAGATAAGTAAGAACTACAAACCTGTACACATTGCCCACAAGCAACACAAGTATCTAAATTAATTTCATGTGGTGTACCTGATTGACCATGAATTGCATCAACAGGACAAACATCCACACATCTACGACATCCAGTACAAATATCTTTATCAATATGAATTAAATTATGTGACATACTTTTAAACTCCTATTTATATCGCATGTAATGCTAATGCTGATTGCAATGCTTTTGCCTTACTATCATCCAAAGCATTATATACACGCAATGCATTTTCAGGACAAGCAGCAACACATGCCTGAGTTTCATTTTCGGCACATAAATCACATTTGTATGCAACAAGTACTGATTTATTCTCATCTGCATCTTGCAATGTTTTTAACCGTGGTTGGGTAACTACTTCACCATTATGAATTTGTGGCCGCAAGTCGATTGCCCCAAATGGACAAGCAACCAAGCATGCCTTACACCCAATGCAGGTTTTTTCGTTAATAATAATTTTACCATCAACTTCAGTAATTGCACCGATTGCACAAGCATTCGCACATGGAGCATCTTCACATTGACGACATTGCACAGGAACATACTTACCATTTACTTGCATCACATGCAAGCGTGGTGTAATTGCTGAATACTGGGCACCAACCGTATAATTTAGATTATCATGAGCAGCATGACACGCTACTTCACAAATTTTACAACCAATACACTTATCAGCGTCTGCAACAATAAATTTTGTTGATTTCATAATTTCAATCTCCCTTACTGAGCAGCGCCAATACGCATATTTTTACGTAGCGTACTATATTGGTCAAGAATAAATTGTTCTGCTGAGGCTTGATTTTCTATAGCCTCGACTTTTACCGCACAATATTTGAATTCTGGAGTTTTAGACTGAGGATCTAGATTGTCTCCAGTTAATTCATTACAATGCCCAATCCACCATTGATAGGTCATATAGGTTGCACCAGAGAGTGCACGCTCAGTAATATCCGCACGCGTAATCACACTGCCGCGGCGTGAGCTAACTTTCACCAATTCACCATTTTTAATACCACTTTGTTTAGCATCTTCTGGATTGATCTGAATAAAACCAGGTTCATCAGCTAATTTGGCTAAGGCACGACAATTACCCGTCATGGTTCGTGCTGAATAATGCCCAACCTCACGTACCGTAGATAGCACTAATGGAAAATCAGCATCAACTTTATCCTGTGGTTCACGCCATTCACAAGCAAATAAAATTGCCTTACCATCTGGCATATTAAAATAACTATCTTTATATAAATATTGCGTACCTGGGTCTTTTTCGTCATAACAAGGCCACTGTACAATCCCATGCTCTTCAATTTTGGCATAACTAGCACCAGCGAATAATGGAGCCAATGCGCGCATCTCATCCCAAATTTCTTGAGTATTATTGTAGTGCATCGGATAGCCCATTTTAGTAGCGATTTCACAAATTATTTGCCAATCTGGTTTTTGTTCACCTTTTGGCTCAACTGCTTTATTGATTTTTTGGAATCCACGATCAGCTGATGAATAAATACCTTCGTGTTCGCCCCATGAAGTCGCAGGTAACACAACATCTGCATGCAAAGCCGTTTTATTCATAAATATGTCTTGAACAACAACAAACTCTAATTCGTCCAACGCTTCACGTACTTCAGCCGAATTAGGATCACTTTGTGCAGGATCTTCACCCAAAATATAAAAGGCTTTCAGTTTATGATCTTTTAGTACTAAATGAGGTACTTCAGTAATGCGATAACC
>RXKA01000126.1:0-13938 GCA_003962985.1 Pseudomonadota bacterium
CAGGGATATGCTGATTTGTAACGGCATGTCGTTTGGAACTACTGATATAAATTTCGGCGACATGCGTGGCAAATTTATCTATCAGTAGTTGCAATAATGTTTGTTGCCCAATTTTTAATTCTGCTTTATCTTGCTGCATTCTCCGCGATTCGCCACCAGCCAAAATTATGATGGTAGTGTCTAATGGTGCTGACATAATGCGTGACCTTGTACCCATTCACTTTGTCCATCAGTATAAGTTTCTTGTTTCCAAATTGGTACACGGTGTTTAATTTCTTCGATAATAAAACGACAAGCACGAAACGATTCATCACGATGTTTTGAGCTGGCAATAATAATTACGGCAATTTCGCCGACATTCAGATATCCTTGACGATGCACGATAGTAAAGTCTAAGTCTGGTGCTATATTGCTACGTGCTTCATTGCACAATTCAGTGATAACATTGTGTGCCAATTCTTCAAAAATTTCATACTCAATTCCAACCACGGTACGATTCATATTATTGACACGAACTTTACCAATAAAGATGTTTTGCGCTCCATGATTTATATTTTCCATTTTGGTAATGCATTCTCCTGCATTGATAGGAGTTTTACTAAATTCAATATACGTATACATAATTATCCTTGTTTTTCTTTGTATGCATTATAACCACCACTTAACCACCAAACATTAAATCCTAATGGTCTGAGGTTATCAACGGCTAATTTACTTAGCTGTTGCTGGTTACAATAAATTAATGTTGGTTTACTTGGTACTAAATATTGTTCTGGATTACTAATTAGACTACCAATATTAACATGTTGTGCTGCTGGTAGATGTCCGTTTTCCCATTCTGTTAATGTCCGAATATCAATGATATGAAAGTTATCTAGTTCGTTGGTAGTCAGAGGTGTATATTGATAGTTCTTATAATTAGCATTAATTAATTGCTCATGCTTACAATTATTGTTATATGGAATAATGAATTCCTGTACTTGTAATGACCACAAGTCAAAGATATACATTTTATCTTTATTTTCATAATGCTGTAATAATGTCTGCAAAGCCAGAGTAGCTTGAAAACTACCCACAATATTAACACTCGCACCGAGAACACCACTGTTATTGCATGATAGCGAATTAATCGGTATTCGTGACGAGTAGCATCTTAAACATGGTGTATCAAGTGATGAATTACTGAACATGGCAACTTGTCCATCCCAGCCTAAGGCTGAAGCATATATCCATGGCTTTTTGAAATTAACACAGGTATCATTGATTAATAACTTGGTTTGATAATCATCACAACAATCAAGAATTAAATCATGATTATTACTTAATGCATATGCATTCTCAAGCGTCAGATTATCGATGATGGGATTTATGGCGATTGATGGATTTTGCGCCGCAAGTCTTGTAGCTAATTGCGTTACTTTGGGTAGTCCTAATTCAGTTGGTAAGAATAAGGTTTGGCGATTCAAATTGCTTGCACTAATAACGTCTTTATCAATTAGGGTGATTTTACCAACCCCTGCAGCAACCAAGGCGGGTAGAACAGACGCCGCCAAACCTCCTGCTCCAACACATAAGACGTGTGACTCGCTTAGTCTTTGTTGTCCACTTATTCCTATTTCAGGTAAGCGGATCTGTGCTGCGTAACGCTTATCCACCACACACCGGTGGTAATAGGTTTAATACTTGTGGTTCTTCCAAACGATATTCATCATTAAGAACTTGCCGAGTACTGGCAAAAGCACAGGTATTGATGATGGTCTTGAGGGACTCATCAATCTCTAACTGTGTAGTTATCATGTGGCGTAATTCACCAATACTTGTTTGTACAGGTACGTCAATATTCTTGCCACTGAATGCACGAGCAGAGCCAAAACCGCGTAATTCTATCTTCATATTATTTATTGCCAATCAGGTAAAAGAGGTATAAATTGTACTTTATCGCCGCTGTTGATTTGTTGTTCTTCAAGAGAGATTGCCCACACATTGCTAGTAGTTAGCGGGCTAATTTTAAATGATTCTTGACCATTATTAATGGTGATTGCAGCAACTCCATCATCAATGAGTAAATTCGCCTTGAGAAACTGGCGTAATTTATGTTTCTTATGAAATTGATTTCTTGCAATTGCTATACTAGTTTTTTCTGCGCCAAGTCCGAGTAGCGCCCGCAAAAGAGGAACAACAAAAAATCGCCAACCCACAAAACTTGAAACAGGATTACCCGGTAGACCAAAGAAATAACGTCCATCGGGTAAAATAGCAAAAAGTATTGGTTTACCTGGGCGAATTGCGGTTTTATGGAAAATGATCTCTGCGCCAAGTTGTTTTAGGGTTTGTGGAATAAAGTCCCAATCACCCATCGATACGGCACCTGTAGTAATCAAAATTTGTTGTGGATTTTGATTGATAAACTCTAGCAATGCGTGCTGATTGTCTCCAATTATTCCTGCATAATGAGCTTCACATGGTATATTATTAGCCAAATTTTGTAATAGTGGCGCATTGGCATTATAAATTTGTCCAAATTCAAGAGGCTGATCATAATTATCGCTAATTTCTTCACCGCTGGTAGCAATAGCTATTGTAATATTCGAATATACTTGCAAGCTGCTAATTCCACATGCGGCTAATAACATAATGTCTTGGGGACGAATCTTTTGCCCTTTAGTTAGAATTGGTTGATTTAGCTCTACATCTTCGCCTGCAAAGCGCATATTCTCAAATTGTTCAACTGGTGAAGTTAATCTAATTTGGTGACCTGTATCAGTGGTTGTGATCACAACATTTTCAATTTGAACCACGGCATCATAACAATCAGGAACTGGTGCACCAGTCATAATTGCGCATGCTTCACCAGCTACAAGATTATCTAAATTACTTCCTGCAGGTAGTACGTCACTAACTTGTAATATCACAGGGTTATTTTCACTGGCATTTAATGTTGTATTACTGTTTACGGCAAAACCATCCATTGCTGAATTATTAAATGGTGGCAGATTGATTGAGCTTCTTACCTCACTAGCAGAGATACGGCTTAGTGCTCTTTCTAATGCTACATCTTCACTAGGAATTGGTTTGGCAGTGTCGCGAATTAATTGCATTGCTTGTTGATAACTAATCATGTTTACCTCCATGAGCCATTTTTACCAAGTGATTAAGTAATGGAACCAAACACTCCATGCTTTCTCTTACCGCATTACTACTACCTGGTAATGATATTATTACCACTTTATCAATTACGTAAGCTACTGAACGGCTTCCCCAACTAAATGGAGTATATTTACTACCATGTAAACGCAATAGTTCACCAATACCGTCAATTTTTCGTCCACCCAATTGTGCTAAAGTTTCTGGAACAATATCACGTTCACTGATGCCAGTACCACCAGTAGTAATAATTAGCTGTAAATCAGACTCATTAACTAATTGACGTAGGTGTTGTGTCAATGTGGTTTTTTCATCAGGCAAAATTTTATAACTGACCAGGTTGGCATTTTGTTGCGTTAGTATTTCATTAAGTAACACACCAGATTTATCAGGATAAACACCTTGACTAGCGCGATCACTCAGGGTAATAGTTGCATAATTGATATTGCTTAGACTGGTGGTCGCAGGAATATATTTATTGATCCAGCTTGGGTAATGTTCAACTTGTGGATTTTTCCATATGCCACTCTTGCCGCCAATTTTAACTAATAGTTTAATGTCGCTAATCGTTAGACTTGGCTCACTGATTTTACTTAAATCATAGATGGTGAGTAGACCCGCATTTACACCAGATAGCGCTTCCATTTCAACACCTGTTTTGGCGCTAGTGATTGCAATACAGTAGACTTGAATCGCATTTTCTATTGGCAAAATTTCGGTTATGAACTCGACTTTGTCTAATCCTAGCGGATGACATAATGGTATTAAGTTACTGGTGTTTTTAGCGCCCATAATTGCGGCTACTTCCGCGAGACGCAATGGATCACCTTTAATCATTTGTTGATTTTGAATTAATTGTAAGACTTTTTGTCCAACAATAATTTTACCAGTTGCAATTGCGATACGCTTAGTTGTGATTTTATCGCTAACGTCTATCATGTGATAATAACTATTCATGTCTAACCACCAATTTGAGAAAAATTAATTACATCACCATGGATGTTTTTAGATAATAAATGTTGTTTGGGCTTATTTACCAATAAGTTGATTATTGCGTTTTTTAAATCTTCTTTTTGTGTAGCATCTTGCATTAAATGACGTAAACTAAAACTATCATCACCAAATAAGCACAACCGCAGTGCACCAAGGTGGGTAAAGCGTAGGCGGTTACAATTGGTACAGAAGTCTTTACTATATGGTGCAATTATTCCTATTTTACCGTTATATTCAGGGTGAGCAAACATTTTGGCTGGACCACTATTTTCAGGAGCTATTACGGCTTGCCAATTCTGCGCTAATAGCTCATCTTGTAAGATATGTGCAGCTAAATAATTCTCTTGAAAGAATGGCTGGTTATCACCAGTTTCCATTAGTTCAATAAAGCGAATATCCAATGGTTGCTTTTTAATTAATGATAAAAATTGTCCCAGTTCTGCAAAGGTGTTTTTTAGTAAAACGGTATTTATTTTAACTTGTTGTAATGGTGAGTCTAATGCATAATCAATAGTGTTTAAAATAGTTTTTAATTTATTACTACCCGTTATATCAGCAAAATTATCTTCATCAAGGCTATCAACACTAATATTGAGATGAGTTAACCCAGCATCAATACATTCATCGAGAATATGATGAAGTTTATATGCATTGGTGGTAAGAGCAATTGAGTTAATTTGTGGGTATTGCTTAATAGTTTTAATGATAGCTACTAAATCTTTACGTAGTAGTGGTTCACCACCTGTTAGGCGGATTTTTTGAATACCTAGTTCAACTAGTGCTGCTAGTAAATGATTAATTTCAGACAGACTTAACGATTTTTGTGGTGATTTACATTCATAACCATTAGGTAAGCAATACTGACACCTAAAATTACATTTATCTGTAATTGACAGACGTACGTAATGAAATCGTCGTGTAAAAATATCTTGCAGTAGGTGTGCTTCTGACATGGTTTACAGTGTAAAGATTATGGTTAAGTTATCCCCCATTGTGCTTTCATCTTCGATGATTTTGTCATGGGCTGGTTTCAGAGCCTTATTATAACATAAGTTTTATCTGCAAAAATTTAACCTCTTAGGGGTGATAAGGTCTCAAAGAATAGAGAGAATAAAAAAGCATGCATTGAAAGAATGCACGCTTTAATTGATGAAAGAACTAATTAACCTAATAAGCCAGTTTTTAGTGCAATTATAACTAAGATTGAGACAGTCACCCATAGGGTAACCGCTTGGATTAACACTTTTGCCCCAACTGCTTTGATACTGGCAAATGAAACATTGTAGCCAATTAAGAATAGGGCGATAATGAATAGTGACTCACCAAATTCTTTTAAGTGTTTACCAATTCCTTGAAGGGCAGGAAATACGGTTACTACCAATGATGCTAGAATAAACCAGAGGATAAACCATGGTTTTTTAGTTTTACCATGACCAGCTTCGGCATGATTTTGGCGACTATAAATTAATGCAATAATTAGACTTACAGGGATAATCCATAATGCACGCACTAATTTAATTGTAGTACCTTCCAATAGCGCTTGTTGACCATAAGCTAAGCAGCTACCTACTACTGATGAGGTATCATGAATGGCTAATGCTGATAATAAACCAAATTGGATTTGGGTTAATCCTAAGTGATGACCAAGTATTGGAAAGAGAATAAGACCAACCGCATTAAGTAGGAAGATAGCACCCATTGCAACGGCAGTTTCTTCATGATTGGCTCTGATTACTGGTGCGATTGCTGCAATTGCACTCCCACCACAAATGGCAGTTCCTGAACTGATTAGGGTTGAGATTTTACCTTTATTACCAAGTAGCTTACCAAGTAATAAACCTAAGATTAATGTTCCACCAATACTAATTACAGTGTAGCCAATACCAGCAGCACCAGCTTTTAATATATTGGTTAAATTAAAGCCAAACCCTAAGAAAATAATTGCGTAACTAAGAACTTTACTTGACCATAGTTTACTTTGATGTGAAATCGCAGGATCATCTTGGAGGGCAGTTAGTAACATTCCGATTACCAGTGCAATCCCTGGTAAAAAATGCTTAAAGCTAAAATCAGAATAATTAAGCCCAAGTAATACCACCATAGCTGTGATGAATATGATTGGATTTAATTTTGATTTTGGATGTAAATTACTCATGTTAATACCATAAAAAATAAAGCGCTAATTTTATCATTATTTGGCGGTAACCAACGATGAATAACCATTATCCAAAAATGTACATTGCTATTGGTGGAGATAGTGTATGCATAAAGCTGGATGCAAGATTTTGATAAAAATAGCAAAAATCTGTTACATGCTTTATAATTATATTTATCAAACAATTTATCTTATGGGGTAGCAGAAGAATGAAAATTGTAATTATGGATAAACTAACCACAAGTAGTACTGGTGATATTGATTTTAGGGCTTTTTATCAGTTGGGTGTTGTTGAAGAATACGATAACATTTATGATGATGTTCCACAAATTTTAGCTGTAGCACAGGGTGCGGATGCTTTGGTAATCAATAAAGTCCGATTAACACAACAAGTGATTGAACAGTTGCCTGATTCTGTGAAAATAATTGCAATTAGTGCTACTGGCTATGACAATATTGATATCGCAGCTGCCACGCGCCGTGGTATCAAAGTTGCCAATGTCCCTGGGTATGGCACCAATGCCGTTGCGCAATTGGTAATTCATCTTATGTTAAGTTGTGCTACTCAATTTACGCAGCAATTAGCTTATATGCGTTCTTCTGGTTGGGATAAATTGGCTGGATTAGCAATTCCGATGCATGAATTAGCTGGTAAAACCATTGGGGTAGTTGGAATGGGGGCAATTGGACAAAAGATTACTCAATTAGCACAGGCTTTTGATATGCAGGTGGTGGCTTATAATCGAACTCAGCATCCAATTAATGGTGTAGAATATTTAAGTCTTTTGGAATTAGCGCAGAGATCAGATTTTGTGTCATTAAGTTGTGCCTTGAATGACACAACACGTTACATGATAAACAGTCAATTTTTTGCACATATGAAACCAAGTGCCTATTTAATAAATACTGCTCGCGGTGGTCTGGTTGATGAGGATGCTTTAATTCAGGCATTAGAACGTAAGCAGTTGGCAGGTGCAGGACTAGATGTATTGTTAAATGAACCACCACGTGCAGATAATCCGCTATTATCCATGTCAAATGTAATTTTAACCCCCCATATCGGGTGGGCTCCAATTGAGGCTAGACAGCGCTGTTTGGATATTACATGCACGAATATTGCGCAATTTATGAATGGTCATGCACAAAATTTAGTAAATTAGCTATGACAAATTGACTGTATTTAGTTTTTGTCAGGTATAATACCGTCGTTTAATTTAATTAGGAATTTGTTTGATGAGTCATCTATTTGCCATTAGCCCTTTGGATGGTCGTTATGCGTCACGTGTAACAAAATTAACTCCAATTGTTTCTGAGTTTGGTCTAACTCGTTTAAGAGTTAAGGTAGAAATTGAGTGGTTAAAATTCTTATTTACGCATGCTGAATTCGGCTTACCTGTTTTAGAAGAGTCAGATTTAGCGTTACTTAATTCAATTATTGATAATTTTTCTGCCAGTGATGCTGAACAAATTAAGCAGATAGAAGCAACTACTAACCATGATGTGAAAGCAGTGGAATATTTTATCAAAGAGAAAATCGCGACTAATCCAACATTACATCATAATCGTGAGATGGTTCATTTTGCGTGTACTTCTGAAGATATCAATAATACTAGTTATGCATTAATGCTTAAAGAAGTTTTGCATGATGTGATTATACCTGAACTAAAGAGTTTATTAAATGGTTTGCGTAGCCTTGCTGGTGAATATAAAGATGTTGCCATGATGTGCCGAACTCATGGACAACCAGCCACCCCATCAACTATGGGTAAAGAGATTTTTAATGTTGTAGCTCGTCTAGAGCGTCAAGTTAATTTATTAGCTAAGCAAGAATTTTTGGCAAAAATGAATGGTGCGGTAGGTAATTATAGTGCACATGTGGCAGCTTATCCAGATTTGGCATGGGATAAATTGGCACGGGAATTTATTGAACAAAGTTTAGGACTAACTTTTAATCCCTATACTACACAAATCGAACCTCATGATTATCAAGCAGAAATTTATGATGCCTTACGTCGTGTTAATGTAATCTTGATTGATTTATGTCGCGATATGTGGGGCTATATTTCTTTAAACTATTTTAAACAAAAAGTTAAAGCTGGTGAGGTTGGTAGTTCAACTATGCCACACAAAGTAAATCCAATTGATTTTGAAAATGCTGAAGGTAATTTTGGTTTAGCTAATGCATTGCTGGGGCATTTGGCTGAAAAATTACCTATTTCACGTTGGCAACGCGATTTAACTGATTCTACGGTACAAAGAAATATTGGGGTTAGTGTTGGCTATATGCTTTTGGCATTAAGTTCGTTAACTAAAGGCTTGGGCAAATTAGAGCTTAATCATAATGTTATTGCGAGTGATTTAGATAATAATTGGGAATTGCTTGCTGAGCCAATTCAGACTGTTATGCGTAAATATAATGTTGAAAATGCTTATGAGAAATTAAAAGATTTAACTCGTGGTAAGAAAGTCGATGCGGAGATTATTCAACAATTTGTCGCACAACTTGATTTACCAGAAGCTGAAAAATTACGCTTGAGTAAATTAACTCCTGAGAGCTATCTTGGTATGGCAAAAGAGTTATTCTAATTCTGTATGTTTCACATCTAAGACAGGTATGCTAGCCTGTCTTATTTTTTAATTAGTTCAATCTCACGGAGTAATAGATTTAGTTTTTTTAATTCTTTAGCAAAGTGCTGTACAACTCGTTGTAAGGCAGGAACATGAATTTGCATGATTAATTGATCTAACTCAAGGTAATCAATTTCAATTGAATAACGAGTTTCCTTATTTGTGATTTTATGAATAATTTGTAAGACTTCAAGTAAAATATAATTAATTTGTAAATCATTTAGATTTTGATTTTCTAGCTCATAATTAAAAATAACAATTAATAAGCGGTACATGCGTTGAATTTGTAATACGCATTGCTGATACAATTCAACCAACTCTGGATGTTTCATTCCGTTCATTTCATGTTTTGCCTCAACAATATTTTTATTGAAATTAGCAACATCACTAATAAAACGATTCTCAACGGGTAGAATGGTATTACGAATATTGTCTATGTCGGTTTCATTTTGAATCTTGTCAACTAAATCAGCAATATCATCCAATGCCTTAATTACTTGAGAGTGACAACGTTTGAATGCATATTCGGGATGATATAATAGAATAGATAACATTGCAAATGTAACGCCTATGATAGTGTCAATTGTTCGATAAATGGCATGATTTATATCACTATCACCATTACCAATTAATAAAATTGCCATAGTTACAATTCCAAGTAAGCCAATATAACTTTTTTTACTGCCCATAAAGAAGTAGGCGCATAAAAATGAAGTTATTCCAAATACTGCCCAAATAACGTACCAATTATCAGCAAAGAAATACAAACAAAATAGGCTGATTGCCGCTCCAATTAATGTTGCACCGATTCTTAATTTACCTCTGATGATAGTACCACCAACGGTTTCTTGGTCAAATAACACAATTGTTGTCGATACCACAACCCAACCAGACATTGGGATTTGGATGATGCGACAGGTAATAATATCGGCAATTATCGCGATAATTAATCGTGTTGCGCGAATGGTTTGTGAGTCATGAATAAGCATAATATCTACCAATTAATTGAATTAGTAGATATTATAGCAAAAAACATTATTTTTATTGCGGGTTATTTTGTATGTATAATTATGAGCTAATAGACTTGTCAGTATTTATTTGTCGATGGACTAAGTTATATAAACATGGTCTTTTCTAGCGCAAATTATAAACAAATAAATGTTTAAATTTACACTACAGATTATTATATCGTCAAGTTTCTAATTAAAAATTTGTGTCTATTTAGCAACAGTATACTTTTTGGTGATGTGTTACCGTAACATGTTAATTGCAATGCTTTATTTTCATAATACATTAATTTAATTTATATTTTTAGATTTATTTTGTTGAGATGGTGGATTTTATTTTATGTATTTATTGTAAATGAACTATAATAATTGTTGGAAAATAATATTCTTTATGAAGAAAGGTTGGTTGTATGGGTTTTCATCGTTGTAAATCAGTATTATTATCTAGCGTGGTTGGTGCTTTGTTGGCATCGTGTAATAACGGTGTATGTAATACATCATCTGTTGGAGTGCTGCAAGTATCCAAACCAGTGAAAGAATTACTGTATACAGGTGAGTCAACCACTGCTACAGTATCATTGGTAGGAAGTAGTGGAGTTTCTACTCCTGTTCTAGTGACTGTAACAAGTGAGAATCCTAATGACATGACAGTAACGCCATATAGTTGTTCATTAACGAGTGCGGTAAATAGCTGTCAAGTTACTCTAACTGCATTAAAAGCAGGTGAGGTAAAAATTAGTGCTTCAGCGGATGGTTATGCACCAGTTACATCAAAAATAGCAGTAGTAATTAAAAACATGTTTGCTTACATTATCAATGATTCAAATGATGCTTTAATAGGATTAGGTACTCCTCCGTCTGATGGAGGATATACACAATGTAATGTTGGAGTAAATGGTATTGAGTCTGCTTCATGTACCACAAATACATCCAGTATCTTTTCTCAGCCTTCAGCTATTGCATTCAACAAAGGCTATGCTTATTTTGTGAACTATGGTGATAATAGTTATGTCTATTGTTTGGTTAATGAGAGTGGTATTGAATCAGAAACTTGTGCAAAAGTAGAGCTTGCTGGGGCAACCATGGATAATTCACGTGGTATCGCTTTTGCTGGTAATTATGCATATATCACCAATACAGGTATAGAAAGTTATGTTCAATGTAATGTTACTGCAACAGGGCTAATTGAATCTTCTACATGCACAGATGTTGCTCTCTCTAATACTTATTATTCTACTGAAATTACTATTGAAAGTAATTATGCGTATATTATGAATTCGGTTTCATATCGTGATTACTCATATTTGCAATGTGTTACCAACGCATCTGGTTTAATTAATGCTAATTCTTGTAATTTAGTTAGTTTAGGATATTTGTTTGCTTCTGGTGGGCTAGGATCTGTAGCTGCACCTGCTACTGTCGCATTCAGTGGAACATATTCATATATGACTGATTCTTATCATGACGTATATATTCAATGCTCTGTCGGCGCTACAGGAGTAGAGTCAAATAATTGTATTAAAGTATCACCTAAAGATTTGAGTGATAATAACTTGTTAGATAGCCCTATGGGTGTAGCATTTAATAATTCATTTGCATACTTCGTAAACCGTAGTAATAATTATACGCAATGTAATGTTAGTGGGGCAGGTCTGGTTGAATCTGCTAGCTGTGCAAATTATACCCCAAGTGGCATAGGTGCATTAAACCGTCCAAATGGAATTGCTTTTTACGGATTATAAATTATTATCTGTTATTATAGTAGCGGTTATAGTTTCGCTATCCCCACTACTATATCTCACTCACAAATTGAATACTCGTAATGTCGAGTATTCAATTTGTTCATTAGTATTACTATTGCATGCCATTTCGATGTAGCATACTCAACAAAGTACACTATACCTACCAACCAATTAAGTTAGTAGATTAATGTAATTTAGTGCGGATTAAGTTAAGACTTGAGTTATTAAGGTATATAACGAAATAGCTTACACCATAATTGGTTCAATTTGTAGACTGATGTGGTAATTATCTAGTACTGCTTTTTGAATATAGGTGGCAAACTCAATTAATTCATCCTTGGTTGCAGTACCATGATTAACTACTACTAATGCTTGTTTGTGATAAGTCCCCAAATTTCCACGAGTAATCCCTTTGAGTCCCAAATTATCAATTAACCATCCTGCGGGAATTTTTACAAAATTTGGATTATTAGTTGGATAAACTGGTAGCGTAGGGTATTGCTGTTGCAACTGCATAGCTAAATCTGATGGAATAATCGGATTATGGAAGAAACTACCTGCATTGCCAATATCTAGTGGATCGGGTAATTTATTTCTTCTGGTTGGAATAATTATTTCTCGTAAACCTAGCGCTGTTGGGTTTTCCAATTGCTCTAATTTAGTTTTGATATCACCATAATTACAATTTAATTGTGCCAATTTAGGTAGTCTAAACGTAACACTTAGTACTAAATAATAGGGTGCGCTTTTTAAATAACTATTACGATAACTAAACTGACATTCTGCATTATTGATGTTATAAGTATTACCATCGCGCCAGTCGTACACGGTAATATATTCGATGTAGTCTTTTACTTCAACACCGTAAGCGCCAATATTTTGTACTGGAGCTGCTCCAACTGTCCCAGGTATTAGACTTAAGTTTTCTAACCCGTATCCGCCATGATCAATGCACCAAGCAACAAATTGATCCCAATTCTCACCAGCTTGTGCGGTCATTAAATAGCTTTCTCCATCATCATGACAGGTTTTACCATATAATTGATTATGGATTACAAGACCATCATAAAACTCTGGTAGAATGAGATTACTCCCACCACCTAATACAAAGTACTTAGGATATTGTTTAATTAGTGCCGTAAGTTCTGCTAACTGTTGTTTGTCATTCAAGATGACATAACTTTTGGCATGTGATGTTAGGTGTAGGGTATTGTATGCGGTGAGATCAAAATTGTGTTGTAAATTCAACATGATATTATTTATTTCAAGTGGTGCCCCCGACAGGAATCGAACCTGTAATTGCCCCTTAGGAGGGGGCCGTTATATCCATTTAACTACGGAGACGATAATTGTTAATGTTTACTTAATAATTTTAGCGCTTCTTTTATACCATGACTTAGATCATCAGTATCGGGTAATTGCTTAATTACTTGAGCAATTTCTTTAGGATTATAGCCAAGACTTGCAAGCGCATTACTAATATCTGCTTTAACTGAATGACTAGCGGTTTTATTTTCTGTAAATAAACTACCAACAGGCATGGAATTCGACTCGCCCAATAATTTGCCTTTTAATTCCAACAGCATCCGTTCCGCCATCTTTTTACCAATTCCTGGCGTTAAGCATAGGGTATTGATATCCTGTTCATCAATCGCTTGCTGTAACTGTGAGCTAGTCATTGTTGATAACAGTGCTAGACCTATTTTAGGGCCTATTCCCGAAATTTTAATTAATTGGCGAAAACAATCGCGCTCGGATTTATTGCAAAAACCATATAAACTATGTGCATCCTCACGAATTACCAATTGAGTATAAAGTTTAGTTTCATGAGCTAATGGTGGTAATTGCGCAATATGCGAAATCGGCATTTCAACTTCGTAACCAACTCCACCAACTAAGATAGTTACTTGTGGTGGAGCTAGTTCAACTAATTTACCTAGTAATAAGCTAATCATGATTAGAATGCAGGGACAATTGCACCATCATATTTTTTCTCAATGAATTGCTTCATTTCTGGAGAAGTCATGGCTTTTGCTAATGCTTTCATCTTCGGTTGATTTAACTCATCTGGACGTACTGCAATGATATTAGCAAATGGACTATTTTTATCTTCAACGAAAATAGCATCACGAGTAGGTTTTAAGTTTGCAGCGAGTGCAAAATTAGAGTTAATTACCGCTAAATCTAGCTGTTTACCCGCCAATGAACGTGGTAACATTGCTGCATCCAGTTCAACAATCTTAATGTCATATGGATTAGCTGCAATATC
>RXKA01000126.1:13988-14559 GCA_003962985.1 Pseudomonadota bacterium
TTTGATATTAAGGTTAATCGTGATCGGCTCCGACGGCGCTTCTATTTTGACAGTTGGCGCACACCCGATGATCGCAATGCAAAAAATGAGTAAACATATTTTTGTGGTTGCCCTATTTATCATTTGATCAATTTTTCTCATGATCATGCTCCCTCTTGCTGATGAATCCTGCTTTTAGAAAACCTGGAATCTGGTATTAAGCAATCTTGTCTCATGATTTTAATATAGTGCAACCTTACTTAATGGAATCTGAATGACCCGCCGAGAATTTCATTGGACAAACTATAACCGTGATTAATAGCTTTCAGAAGCTTATCCAACTCTGTTTCGAGTTTAATATTCAAACGAAAATCTTGTCCATTTTTAACTTTCGGATTGTTGCCTAGCAATGAAAGTTTCACCGTTAAGCCATGGTCGGCAGATTTATCAAGATTTAATGTAAGTTCTGAGTAATAAAAATCTTGCAGGGCTTGCAATAACAAATTCATTTCCTGACCACTCGAAGCCAAGTATTGCGCGGCTTTTTCAGATCTAAAATGCAATGTCCCCGGAGCTTCTGCGGTTAAATAAC
>RXKA01000094.1 GCA_003962985.1 Pseudomonadota bacterium
CGGATCAATTCTGTGGCATTGTGGGGAGTGATACCACTACCTGCCAAAAGTTTTAATGGACTATTTATTGCTATTTGTTGCATTTTAGCTAGATTTACTGCGCCATCTAGTGCGGTTGTTTTCCCTCCTGAAGAGAGTACTCGATTAACTTGATTAGGATACGCTGTGACTAACTCATGAAAACTTTTTACCACGTCATAGCTTTCATCAATGGCTCGGTGGAAAGTTAGCTCAAGGTTACTTCCTGATATATGCTGAATAATTTGTTCTAATTGCTGGGTATTAATGTGTAAATTATTATCTAATGTACCAAATACAATCGCATTAGCTTGAGTTTGTTCTAAAATGAAATCAACTTCATTTAAGGCTGTCTTCATATCCGTTTGACTGAAAATAAAGCTGTGACCTTGCGGGCGAATCATGACATTCACTGGAATAGAGACGGCATTACAGACATTACGTGCCAATTCTAAATCTGGAGTCAATCCACCTAAATCAAAACCGTGGATAAGTTCTAAACGAGTAGCGCCATATTGTTCAGCTGCTATCGCTTCTTCTACATTTGTAACAATAACTTCAATGTGTTTAATCATAATATATACCTAAATGTAATAATTTTAATTGAGATCTAAAAATTGTTTTGAGAGTAGCCAAATATAATTTAACGAATCTTCTAATGAGTGATTACTTTCTAACAAGTGTAATTGTGTATTCGGGAGACTATGGTTAAATTCTTGACTAACATGGTAGGGGATGGTTTCATCATTAACGCCATGGAAGATAATAATTTTGGTATGTGGTAGACTAAAATTCTTATCCTCTAATTGACGTAAATCGTGTACGAATTGATAGTTTAGATTTATCGTTTCCTTTTTTGCTCCATGATAAATCGGTAAATATCCCTGTGTTTGCCAAAGGGTAAAATTATCCTCACCGAGTATATGTTGCCACAATGAATTAATTTGTAGTGCTGGGGCAAGTAAGATTATTTTTTTACGTTTGCTAATCTACACGCTAAATTTAGTGCGATAATTGCACCCATGCTAGAGGCGATAATTGTAATGTCGTCATTTTGTATTTGCGGTAGTATGACGTTTATTTCATTACTAATACAGAGGGTAGTGAAGTCATCACTATTCCAATCAATAATTTCAAGTTCGATATTATGTTCGAGTAATTTGCTTTGAAAAAATGTAGCTTTTAGGGATGTAGCTCCAGAAGCGAAGCCGTGTAAATAGATATAGCGCATAAAATCTTAACCACGTATAAAAAATTAGCTTACTAGTAATTTAGTAAGCTAATTGAAGCAATGTTCATTTTATTAATATGTCAATCCAACTGATAATTGACCACCTACCGAACTGGTTGGAACCAAAACGTTAGAAGTAGATGAATATGATGCTGGATTAACACTGACTAATGCAGTTGGATAGTAATAATTATTATAATACACCTGAGCACCTAATTGTAGCTTGCGCCATACATTAAACTTAGCACCAAGTAATGTTGTATTAGCATAGTAATTAGCCTGTGCAAGACCTTGTGTCATTGGTGCTTGGCTATTATTATAAACCATATTTTGGTCTAAATAGAAATCAAATGTATCATCTAAACGATATTCTAGACGTGCACCGATACCATATGTCCAGTAATAATCTGAAGTCAAATTAGAGTTTGTGGTACCTTGCAATGTGTAAGAAGAAAAATTGACATTACGTCCTAATTCTCCATATGGTGTCAACATTAATTGATCTTTAATTAGTGGGAACGCATAACCAACTTTTGCATTTAATCCACCAAATTGTGGTGATGAACCAGTTAATTGTCCAAATAGCTGTACTGCAGGATCTTCACTTGGGTTTTGGTTATAACTAGTGTATAAGTAACCATTTACATCCATCCATACCCCAACATTGAACAAGCGTTCAACTTCTAAATTCATTGCTACCGCTTTAAAAGTTCCACCACTAGAACCTGGTGCAGCTAGGTTACCTGACGTCGCACCTAAGCCTAGAGAATATTGGCGGTCAAACTGTTGAAATGCCGCATATTCATTCGATTCATTTTGAGATGTACTCACGGTATCAGCATAAACGCTGCCTAAAGATAATAAAGAAAAGATAATTCCAATTTTACGCATCAAATATATACCTACAAACTTGTTTGTCGTGATTTATTGATTAAACTAATTAGGTTTTTCAAAACCAAATGAGAGTAATTCACTACAAAAATTATTTTATCAGTGATGTTAACATGAATTAGTGATATTTGACTATGATTTTAGTAATATTCGCTTGATTTAGTGCTTTATTCATCTAAATATGTCGTATAAAATCACTATGGAGATATTTGAGATGTATTTAATGGGGTGTTTGTGTTGAAGATTGGTTTGCTGTTGCTATTTGCTACGCTTGGATTTTATTGGTATATTGTATTGATTTTTATTTATATTTTGCTGATTGTGTGGTATCGTTGTTGGTGGTGTATGTTATATTATTATGGTGAATTGAATTAAATTATTGCCTATTGTGCTAAAAATATGCTAAATATAACTTGACAAGAAAATCATGGGGTATGATACAATCACCCCTACTGAATAACTTATGTGTTCTTAGATATGATTTTTGAAATTAAAAGGAATAAGAATGAAAACTAAATTATTAGTTGCGTTGTGTGGTTTGTCTGCTTCTGTAGCTTTCGCTGATAGTTTTAATATTGGTTATGTAAACGTTGATCGTGTGATGGCAGAAGCTACACCAGCTAAAACGATTACATCAGCAATTAAAACAAAATTTGCTGCTCAACAAGATCAGTTAACTCAAATGAATCAAAAAATTATGGGTGAAGAAAGCTCAATGATTGCTCTTCAAGGTAAAGCTCCTAGTTTTGAGAAATTATCTAAAGCTGATCAAAAAACTTATAAATCTTTAGCTGATAAATACAATAAAGATAAAAATACTTTCGTTCAACAATACGGTCAATATCAACAACAAGTTTCTGCTACAGAACAATATGCATTGGCTGCATTCTTAAAACAATCATATGAAGTTTTAAAAACTGTTGGTACTCAAAAAGACTTAGATTTAATTCTTACTTCAAACCAATTGATTTATGCTAAAGCTAAATATGATTTAACAGACCAATTGTTAACTCAAATTGATAAAATTGATGTTTCTGCAATTGTAAAACAAATCCAAACTGGTCCTCAGGCTCAACAGCCAGTTCCAACAGCTGCAAAATAATCGAATAAAAATGAAGAGCTGCAAGAAATCTTGCAGCTTTTTATTTTGACTATAGTGCACTTGTGATACAATATAGTGTCTTAAACAAATCAAGAATTTATGGAGGATTCCACATGTCATTCGAGAATTTATTTTCTTCTGAGGCAGCGAAACAATATTTGGCTGATATTAAGCAATTGGTTAATGAAATTAATCAAATTAATCAACAAATATTTCAAAGTAGCCAACAATATATTCAGGAAGGTTATAGTGAGTATAGTGCCCATTTGCAGTCATTATTTACTTTAAAAAATCCAATGGAAATGTTTGAAGCTAATCGCAAGTATTTAGAACATAGTACAGCTAAGTTTCAAGAATTGGTAACTAAGCGTTATTCATTATTCCAAGAATTAGTTGCAACGTTGAATAAAGCCCAAGCAAATGGTTTTAAAGTTCCATCATCAGTGCAAGATTTATTGAGTCAATTTAAAAGAAATAGTAACATTGATGCATTTAAACCTGAAAACTGGTCTAAATTTAGTGAGTTTTTTAAGTCTCAAGCCTAATTAGCACTGCTTAAAAATAGAAGCTGGCAGATACATCGGTGTATTTGCCAGCTTTTCTTTAATGACGAGTGTTTAACTTATTCAAAATAGTGTTATTTTGTTTGGTAAATCTGTTTTCATCACTGATTCTGATCACATAGAAGACATCATTAAGTGCGCTGACAATATCATTAAAGTCACTGTCACTGCTCATTTTAGCAAACAAATCTTCAACGACAACATTTTCATCATCACTTTCCCACATTTGTTTGATATCGCTAAGTAACTCATTGAAGTCCTCACGAACATTGTTAGCTAAAAAATCCAATGTTACTTCTTGTGATAATTTTACTAGCAGAATGTTTAAAGTAAATAGTGCAGGATAGAATTTATTATCAAGTAAATTCTGATCGCTAATGTATTCATTGACATCAGCACTTGTGACTAAATAACAGGTTAGATAGCCATATAACCAGATTAATAAGTTTTGTTTTGCTTCGGTGGATAAATCTTGTGGATCAAATTTATTTGGTTCATTGAGGTTAATTAACGGTTTTAATAGTTTATTTTTTTCAAAGATATTATCTGATAGTTCACTGTATAAGGCGATTAATTTATCAACTAATTTGGCAAACTTTTGTTCATCGGTAACTTTATCCTCATCCAATATCAAATAAGTTGGTAAAACTAAATCTTCTTCACTATCACTTGGTGCAGAAATATAAGAACAAAACCATCCGTGAATAAAAAATAAATCATAACCTTTATAGAGGTATTGGTCTAGTTCTTGATTCAGTTCTGTTAAGTCAATTCGTTTTTTTTTCAACATTTTATTGTTACTTTCATCATTAATTATCAATTTTATAGCATATTTCAGACGCTAGCTGTCAGTTAGACATAAAACTATGTTAAAATTAGGGTATTACATTACATGAAAGGTCTAGAGAATGGATAAAAAAACCACTATCAAAAAACGTTCAGTTAACACCGCTACAGAAAATGTTCGCAAAACATCCGATGGTGATATTGTAGCAGATAATACTCCATCAGGTATAGAAGCTGATCGAATTGAGCGTAAGCAAATAGCATCTGAAGAGCGTAATGTTGAGACTGTACAAGAAGTTATCGAGAATGCAGCTAAATCGCCACATAATAAAGTTAATCTACTTAATTCAATTGAGTCTTTGTTAAGTGGTTTGTCTCCAGACGAAGCTGAGTCGTTGCGTAAGGCTTTAATCAAATCAAGTAATGGCAAAGTAATTAAAATTAATTCAGATGACGTGTTATCAAAGGATTGGCGTAAGGGTGGATACCCGTACCTAAATCTAATGTCGCGTAAGAATTACGAAAAGCAAAAGTATCGCTTACAAGTTGAATTATTAAAATTGCAGGCATGGGTAAAAGAAACTGGTCAAAAGGTCGTTATTTTATTTGAAGGTCGAGATGCCGCAGGTAAGGGTGGTACAATTAAGCGTGTAATGGAAAATTTAAATCCACGTGGTGCACGAGTAGTTGCTTTAGAAAAACCTACGGAGACAGAGCGTGGTCAATGGTATTTCCAACGCTACGTACAGCATTTGCCTACTGCAGGCGAAATAGTTCTTTTTGACCGTTCATGGTACAATCGTGCGGGCGTTGAACGTGTAATGGGCTTTTGTTCTGATGATGAATATAACGAATTTATTCGTCAAACACCAGAGTTTGAACGCATGTTGGCACGAAGTGGAATTTATTTAATTAAATTCTGGTTCTCAGTTAGTCAAAAAGAACAACACCGTCGTTTTAAAGAACGTCAAGTTCATCCGTTAAAACAATGGAAACTATCTCCGGTGGATTTAGCATCATTGGATAAATGGGATAACTATACTAAAGCTAAAGAAGCAATGTTTTTTGCAACAGATACGGCGGATGCACCATGGACTGTAGTGAAGTCTGATTGTAAGAAACGTGCACGTCTTAATGCAATGCGTTATATTTTAAGCAAGATTCCATACAACAATAAAGATATTGATCATATTGGACAAGTTGATCCATTGATTGTTGGGCGCGCGCAGACGGTATTTGAGCAAGAAGAAGTTTAAAACTAATTTATGCTTTAAAAAATGCTTTGGGTTTTCCCAAAGCATTGTTATTAGTCGTGCAAAATGCAAATAGAATAGGATTTTAATGGTGGAAGTTGTCCTACTTTGTGTGAAGATAACGCCTTGATCCCTGCCATTTGATGATTGGCAACGATTGTCCATTCGCGTGTTCGCTCAATTGCAGGCATCAATGGGTTAATGTCATAATTGTCTAATGCCGTTGCATTATAAATTACAACAATATTGCGCCATTCATCACCATTGGCATTATTTTTATAATGTGAAACTATCACACCTGAACGATCATTGTTATATGCTGGTGTCACAGAAAGCGATTCATTAATCATGCGTGCATTTTCCATCCTAAAGGCTGGATGTGCTTTGCGCAGTGCTATCAATCCTTTTACATAATCAAATGCTTCTTTATAATTAAGTTTATCCAGCCAATTAAATTGATTGATTTTATCATCGCTCTTATAACTATTATGATCACCATTTTTAGAACGTAACATTTCCGCACCAGCATGGAAAAATGGAATTCCTTGTGCCGTTAAGATAATAGCCAATGCCAACATGTTTTGACGTACCAGATGGTTAGTCATAATATCTGTGCTTGGAATACTCTTACGGAATGTTCCTTCTTCGAGGTAGTAATTTTGGCTTTTCTCGATTTGATCCCACAAGGTATAATTATCATGAGCATCAGCATAGTTAATAGACTCATAGGCATGAGATGTTAAACCATTTACTGAACCTTTAAGACCTTCAACAACATGCCATAAACTAAGTGGATTATGTTGATTACCATTAACAAAACCAGAACTCGGGCTATTGCTACCACGAATCGCATCGCGAAATATATCATTAAAGATAGCAAAATTATTATCTTTTTGTCTTCCTCGGTATGTTCCATTGGTCAGTGGTGAGTGATCCGCTTTCCACGGCTCGCCGTAGACCAAAATACTTGGATCAATTTCTTTTACTAATTTAACGATTAGTTGTGTAGTATCAAAATCCATCAACTCCATTAAATCAAAGCGAGTACCATCAATATGGTAATTACGTACCCAGTGTGAAATTGAATCAAGCACAAATTTGCGTACCATCGGACGTTCAGTCGCTAATTCATTACCACAACCAGAACCATTAGTAAATTTAGCTCTTTCATCAGTACGGAAATAATAGCCAGGTACAATCTTATCCATATTTCCAGTACTTGCCATATGGTTATAAACCATGTCCATTACGACACGAATACCTCGTTTATGTAGTTCATGTATCATAGTTCTTAATTCTAGGATACGCTGTACTGGACTTTGAGGATTGGTTGAATAACTACCTTCGGGAACATTGTAATTTTGTGGATCATAACCCCAGTTACGGTTACTTGAATCATTAGTGACACTTTCATCAACTGATGAAAAATCAAAAATTGGTAATAAATGTACGTGAGTTATGCCAAGTTCAACTAAACTATCGACACCTGTTGAAATTGTCTTATATTTAAGATTTGGTTGCACCATTCCCATAAATTTACCACGTAATTCATCAGGAACACCACTTTCAGCTTGAATTGAAAAGTCACGGACATGTAATTCGTAGATAATTGAATCTTGTGGATTTGCCAATGGTGGTCGTTTGTCATTTTGCCAATCGAATGGTTGGTACTCTTGATTGTTAATGTCTACCAAATATGCTTTTTTACCATTGGTGTTTACGCTAAACGCATAAGGATCAACCGCATAGGTTGTTTTCACAATATGATTACCATCGCTATCTAAATCATCAAAATATAATTTATATAAATAGGCTTTTTTGTTAAATTCAGCCGCGGGTATTTGTATGTGATGAGTACCATTGGCAGGCTCACAGAACATTGCAAATTTATGATTATAGTTGTCTTCAGTATAACTACTCTCATTGTAAATTAATAATTCGACATGAGTAGCGGTTGGAGCCCAAATCCGTAGTGAGAATTTATCGTTAATATAATGGCATCCCATATCATGACCATTATAATAATACTTATCCAAGAAGTTACGCATTGTTACCTTACAAGGTAAAAAAGTGTTACTAGCATGGACGGTTATAAAATCATTTGCACGTAGTGATTTTGGTAAATCAATGAACACAACTTGTTTTCTATCATCTTTTACAATCGCGGTTACTTGCTCTTGTCTGATTTGATTGATGCATAAATGAAACTTAGTTCCTACTGGTGGTATATCTGATAGGGTAGCAATGACTTTATTTTTACTATCTAGCAATGCTAAATCAATCCGAGGGTTGGTGCGGAAAATTACTGAGTTTAAATCAGTATATAAGTCAATATCACCATCAACTATATAATAATTCTTATTTTTATCTGTCAGTTTAAAAGTGTTGGTTTGTTCTGTCCACTCATTTTGCCATCCATAATCCCACGTTCTTTTTCGGATAATTACACAATTATTTTGAACAATTGCGAGCATACCAAAATCGGTATTTTCAGAAAATTCAGCAGCACCAGCAACGCTCTCAGTTTCTTCTGAATCGCTAAAATTCCACAGGTTCCACAAAAAATTACTACCACTATAGTTATGATCTCGACGCAAGTAATATACTCTATATCCTTGAGCTAATGGTTTACCGATCTTAAAGGTTCGGTGTTGAATTTCTTCATTGCCAACTTCAGAACATGAAATCGTGATACTTTCGGGTAAATTTTCAATATCATCAGCATAGATGCGTGATTCAACTAATCTAATCCCAGTAACGGTAGGGTTAACACTCCAATTAACTGCCACGGTTTTATGTTCATTTGCACCTATTTTTTTGATTGCTACTAAATCTAAATATGAACCACGGTGTAACGTATCTTGGGATGCCTTAATTTCAATGCTACGAATCGTATTATGCCATGTAAATTTGAATGGTTCAAAGTGAGCAGATCGTGCAGATAACAAAGCCTCATTACCATCCACATCAACTAAAATATAACTATAGTTATGTTCGCCATTTTGTAGATTATCAGTAATTGCAATATCGTGCATCATGTAAATTTGACCATCATTGGAATCAGCTTTCCAATCTAAGCGATAGCGATCATCTTTTTTCCACTGATTGAATGCGCCTATTAGATAAGCACACATATAGCCTTCAATTTTTACTCGACAACGAATTATGCGATTATCAAAATTTACATTAACGGTTTGGAATCCTGTTATTATCTTATAGCGATCATGTTTCTCATGCCATGAAATCATATGTATTTATCTTCCTTGTTAATCTAAATTAAATAAATAAAAAACGTCCCACATCACTTAGATGAGGGACATGGAATTAGTTATTGTTGTAGGTTAATCATATCGTTGTAATATGATAGTAGCCATTGGTGGTACTTTTATTTTGATGTGCTGCGCGCAGTTATGTCTTTCTTCTGGAATAGTAAAGATTCGTTCACCAGTTTGTTGACCAGAGCCACCAAATTCTTGATAGTCAGAATTTAATACTTCACTATATGACCCAGCTTCAGGAACACCTATTTCAAAATCTAAGTGCATTACAGGTGTGAAGTTACATATAAAGATTAATGATTGATTATTTTCTTTATCATAACGAACAAACGATAAGATGCTTTGATCGCCATTATCAGCATCAAGCCAACGGAAACCACTTTTTTCTTGATCCGCTTGCCATAGGCAAGGATGTGATAAATAGAATTTATTTAGTGTTCGCACATAGTGTTGTATTTGACCATGAATTGGGAATTCATCGATAACCGCCCATTGTAACTCTTCAAATTCACGCCATTCAACAAATTGACCAAATTCACTACCCATGAATAACAGCTTTTTACCTGGATGACCCATCATGTAACCAAGGTATGAACGGAAGCCCGCATATTTATTCCATAAGTCACCCCACATTTTATTAACTAATGATTTTTTACCATGAACAACTTCATCATGTGACAATGATAAAATAAAGTTTTCTGAATAATGATAAATCATTGAGAAATTAATTAAGTGATGGTGATATTTACGGTAAACTGGATCTAATTCAACATAGCGTAATGTATCATTCATCCAGCCCATATTCCATTTGAAGTCAAAGCCTAGTCCATTTTCATGAACTGAACCAGTAATATTTGGCCATGACGATGATTCCTCGGCAACCGTTACCACACCTGGACATTCATGGTGTATTGTCCAGTTGAATTCACGTAAGAAACCAGTTGCTTCAAGATTTTCATGACCACCATGGATATTTGGAGTCCATTCGCCATCATTACGATCATAATTTAGATAAATGATATTTGATACCGCATCAACACGTAATCCATCTACGTGAAATTCGCGTATCCAATATAATGCATTGGAGATTAAAAAAGACCTGACTTCATTACGACCTAAGTCAAAATTATGTGCTCCCCAGCCTTGATTGTTAGCTTTATTATAATCTTGATATTCGTAAGTTGGACCACCGTCAAAATTAATTAATCCATGCGCATCCTTACAGAAGTGTCCAGCAACCCAGTCTAGAATCACACCAATCTTGTATTCATGGAATTTATCAATTAATTTTTTTAGACCACGTAAATCACCGTGGCGGCTAGTAGCAGCATAATACCCAACGGCTTGATAGCCCCATGATTTATCTAATGGATGCTCATGAAGTGGCATCAATTCAACGTGAGTGTAACCCATGTCATGAACGTATTTAGGTAGTATTTCACTAAGTTCTTCATAACTTAGGAAGTTACCGTCTTTTGTTTTCCATGATGCTAAATGAACTTCATAAGTGTTCATAGGAGATTCAAGTGAATTATGTTTGGCACGATACTCTAGCCATTCACTATCATTCCACGTGTAAGAAGTTTCGTTATTAAATACCGATGCTGTGTGAGGGCGTAGTTCTGCACTAATGCCATATGGATCACTCTTATATACCATATGTCCACTATGCTTATTAAATACAGCAAATTTATATTTCATCCCATGTTGTATGTTAGGAATGAATATACTCCACAGTCCACCAGTGCTAATTTGTTGCATATTAGATGCATCATTTAATTCCCAACCATTAAAGTCTCCGATTACACAGATACGCCCAGCATTAGGAGCCCATGTGGTAAATCTAACCCCCGCAACACCATTTTCTGCGCTTTGATGTGCGCCCATAAAGTTATATGCACCTAGATGTTTGCCACTATGGAATAAATACAAGTCGGTATCTGAAATGTGTAGTGTTGGAATTGATGAAGATTCTGGTGATTGTGGTTCAGGTGTGATAACTGTTTCTTCTACTGGCGTAGATAATGATAGCTCCGCCGTTGCCTCCTCAGCTTTTTTGGCTTTAGGAGTTCTTTTGGCACGAGGTTTTTTTTCTACCGCTGCTTCAGCGACAACAGCATCTGCTTTTTTCACGCGAGGTTTGCGCTTTGGCGCTGGTTTTTCTTCTGTAACTTGTTCGAGAATTTCTGTTGCGCTGGCAACTTTAGCCGATTTTTTGGTACTCATTTAATGCCACCCATTTATTATAAAATATGTTATTTATCTGTCAAGATTCTACCATACTTTATTGACTAAATTTAATTTCTATCAATGAATTTATGGTAATTAGCTCTGCTTTTATTTTGTACTAGTTGTTTATTGCAACATTGTGAGTATGGTAATTAGTTTTATTTTAGTAGTGAGGTTGCTATATCTAATTGAAATATAATAAAAAGTTATTATAAATCATTATGTTGCGCTGCACAAAAAACATTAATATTGCACTAAGATGATAAAAGTAATGATACAATATATGCTATCAATAAATGATAGTTTTCGGGGGTGTTATGGGAATTTGTGTTGTTAATACTACTCCATTTGCTGGTCAAAAGCCAGGAACTTCTGGGTTAAGGAAAAAAGTTACTGTCTTTAGTCAGGCAGGTTATCTAGAGAATTTTGTTCAAGCTATCTTCAATTCATTACCAGCGGATTCTAAAGGTAGTACTTTAGTGGTCGGTGGTGATGGTCGTTACTATAATCGTGTTGCGATTAAAACTATTCTAAAAATGGCATCAGCCCATGGATTTGCTAAGGTCTTGGTAGGACGGGGCGGTATCTTATCTACACCAGCGGCAAGCTGCGTGATTAGAAAAAATGCAGCTTATGGCGGCATTATTTTATCCGCTAGTCATAATCCTGGTGGTGTTGATGGTGACTTTGGCATTAAATATAATATATCTAATGGTGGACCTGCGCCAGAATCGATAACTAACGCAATTTATGAGCATACTGAGTCAATTAGCCAATACTATATCAGTGATGTAGCGGATGAGTTAATCGATTTAGATACTTTAGGAACATTTAAGATTGATAATATGCTAGTTGAGGTAGTTGACTCAGTGGCTGATTATGCTGACATGTTAGAAAGTATTTTTGACTTTGATGCAATCAAGAAAATGATTGCCAGTGGTTTTAGTTTACGTTTTGATGCGATGAGTGCCGTATCTGGTCCGTATGCTAAAAGAATTATTGAAGATATTTTGGGTGCTCCTAAAGGTTCAGTAGTTAATTGTGAGCCTAAAGAAGATTTTGGAGGTTTACATCCCGATCCTAATCCAGTTAATGCTAGTGAATTAGTTGCAATTATGAATTCGGAACAAGCTCCAGATTTTGGTGCTGCTTCGGATGGTGATGCGGATCGAAATATGATTGTTGGTAAAAATTTAGCGGTTGCTCCTTCTGATAGTTTAGCGATATTGGCAGCTCATGCTAAATTAGTTCCTGCATATCGCGATGGCTTGTTGGGCATCGCTCGTTCAATGCCAACATCTACTGCTGCTGATCGTGTTGCCAAACATTTGGGTATTCCATGCTATGAAACTCCGACTGGTTGGAAGTTTTTTGGTAATTTATTGGATGCAGGTAAAGTTACGCTGTGTGGTGAAGAAAGTTATGGAACAGGTTCTAATCATATCCGTGAAAAAGATGGGGTTTGGGCAGTAATATTTTGGTTAAATTTAATTGCAGTAACAGGCAAGAGTGTTAATCAATTGGTATTTGAGCACTGGCTTCAATTTGGGCGAAATTTTTATTCCCGTCATGATTATGAAGCAGTTGAAAGTGCGGCAGCCAATAAATTAGTTGAGGATTTACGTGCTAAACTAGGTCAATTAGTTGGGCAACAATTTGGTAATTATACGGTTGCCTTGGCGGATGATTTTAGTTATACCGATCCAGTTGATAACTCTGTTTCGCATAAGCAGGGAATTCGTATTATATTTAGCGATGGGTCACGCATAGTGATGCGTTTATCTGGTACAGGTACTGAGGGTGCTACTTTGCGAGTGTATTTGGAAAAATATGAAGCAGATAGTAAGAAATTTGGTTTGGATACTCAAGAAGCATTACGAGAGTTAATTGAGATTGCAGATTCAATTGCTGAAATTAAACAGCGCACGAATATGCCAGAACCAACAGTTGTTACATAATTATTAGAAATCAGTAAAACATAGAAGGAGAAATTAATATGCGTGCTTCTTTAGAAGAACTTTCATTATCGCGTCAGTTACCAAAGCGTACTATGGCATTAGTGTTGGCTGGAGGACGTGGTTCACGGTTAAAACAATTAACAGATAACCGTGCTAAGCCTGCGGTATATTTTGGTGGTAAATTTAGAATTATTGATTTTGCATTATCTAATTGTGTTAATTCTGGTATCCGTAAAATTGGTGTAGTTACACAATATAAATCACATTCTTTATTACGTCATTTACAACGCGGTTGGAACTTCCTACGTGGTGAACGTGGTGAGTTTGTAGATTTATTACCTGCGCAACAACGTGTCAATGAAGAACACTGGTATCGTGGTACAGCGGATGCTGTATATCAAAATATTGATATCTTACGCTCTTATAAACCTGAATATGTGCTAATTTTGGCGGGTGACCATATTTATAAAATGGATTACTCTTTAATGTTATTGGATCACGTTGAAAGTGGTAAAGGTTGCACTATTGGTTGTATCGAAGTTCCTCGTGAGGAAGCAAATGCTTTTGGCGTGATGGATGTTGATGCCGAACGTAATATTAATATGTTTGTCGAAAAACCAGAATTTCCACCAACTATTCCAGGCAATGATAATGTGTCATTAGCTTCAATGGGTATCTATGTATTTAATGCTGATTATTTATACAAATTATTGGAAGAAGATTTAACTAACCCAGAATCTTCTCATGATTTTGGTAAGGATATTATTCCGCGTGTAGTGAGTGAAAACCAAGCTTTAGCTCATCCGTTTGGTATGTCGAGTATTCAACATTCACATGGTAAACCTTACTGGCGTGATGTGGGTACAGTTGATGCTTTTTGGTCAGCAAATCTGGATTTAGCGTCAAATATGCCAGAATTAAATATTTATGATAAAAATTGGCCAATTTGGTCATACCAAGAGCAGCTTCCTCCAGCAAAATTTATTCCAGATCGTAACGGTGTGAATGGTGTGGTTCATAATACTTTGATATCTGGTGGTTGTATTGTATCTGGTTCTTATTTATTACATTCAGTGCTCTTTTCTAGTGTTAA
>RXKA01000013.1 GCA_003962985.1 Pseudomonadota bacterium
AATTATGATTCCATTAACCGTTTCGGTACTAGAAATATCTCAAGGTGCAGATAATCGTACGAGTATGGCAGCGATGATTCTAAAGATATTTAAAAAACCTCTGGTCTTAGCTCCTATTTTTGGTGCGATCATTTCAGCACTAGGTCTAAAACTACCTATACTAGTGAGTGATTCTCTCCAACTTTTTGGTGGCACTACTTCTGGGGTATCCTTGTTTGCTTTGGGATTAATCATGTCTTCTGATAAACTTAGTTTCAATCGATTTGTAATACTTAATGTTATTCGCAAAAGCATTCTGCATCCACTATTAATGTGGGGAATTGTAGTTGCATTCGGGATTAGTGGTGATTGGGGCAAGGAAGCCATTTTACTTTGTGCGATGCCACCTGCTATCATGACAACTATGTTTGCTGCCAAATACGATGTACTTAAATTAGAATCAAGCAGTAGTGCAATCCTTGGCACGGTAGTAGCCTTGTTTACTATGGCAGCGATTATGTATATGCTAGGTATTGGTAAATAATTAGTAAAAACAACAGGTAATAGATTAATTATTTTAAGTTTAATTGACTACGGTTTTAAACCTCTGGATTAGCTAATCTGCTCAGACAGTTATAAAGGCTAACGTGACCTAGTTTTGCTTAGGGATGAAAATTCACACGCACAATGGGCATAAAGAATCTTGGCTAAGGCTTATACAACACGAGCCAAGATTTACTCTCTTTATTTTACAAATGCATCGCTTAATTCAATAATTTCAACGCTAACAGAAAGATTCAAACTCTCACGACTACGAATAAAATTATTACTAATTACATCTTGCAATATTTTAGCAACTTTTTGCAATAATTCAGGGGTTCTTCCTTTGAGCAATTTCACTGTTAAATGAATAAATGCATTGTTTAAATCATCATCACCCACTACATAAATATCATGTAGAACAACCCTACTTTTACATGCAGATAACTGGGTTGGTAATTCTTTAACCAAAACATCTTGACATTCCGCTAGAGCCTGACGAATACGAATATTTGACTCATGGATATTTGCAGATGCTTCCAAAATCAGATGTGGCATTATAACGTCCTTTTAATTAATCAATCCGGTTTAAATTAATACTACTTTTCCACCAATCATAATTGGGGATATCCTGAAAAACTTTCTGCAAACCAGTACGCCATTTTTGACGAACATTCTCCAACTCTTCATTATCTTCATCCAAAAGCGCAGATAACGCTTCTGCAACATCAACAGGTTCTTCATCATGTGTCGAAGTATGATTATTGGGTAAATAGTATAAATTGATTGGTAATCCAACCGATAAATTAGATCTCATAGTTGAATCAAACGATACCAATGCACACTTAATAGCATCAGGAGTATTTGTCTCATAAGTCACAATGCGATCTAGTACAGGCTTCCCATATTTAGATTCACCAATTTGGAAAAATGGCGTTTCTTTGGTTGCTTCAATAAAATTACCTTCAGAATACACCCTAAACAGTCGCTGGCTTTCACCGCGAATCTGTCCACCCACCAAGAATGAACATGAAAAATTACCATTACTATCACTCGGCAAACGCGACATTACTTTACGCACTGTATCACCAACATGACTAGCTATATCAAACAAAGATTCAAGTTCTAAAATATTACCCTCGACTGATTTTTGGATCTCTCGACGCAAAATAGAAACAACTTCTTGCGTAGTACCTAAATTACCTGCATTTAATAAGAAAATTTCACGCTCACCTTTTACAGAAAAGCGATGCGTTTTACAAAATACCGAAATATAGTCAACACCAGCACTAGTGCGACTATCTGAAGCAAAAATTAAGCCAGACTTTAACTTAATTCCAACACAATACGTCATAAAATCCTTCTTCCATAGACCCTTACTGATTGACCTGTACTATTGTATAGGTTTCCATCTCCTCATCCCCACCACCAATGCGACTACCACGAATTGGACTTGCATCAACATAATCTAAGCCATAGGCTAAAATAATGTGCGCTTCGCCTGCTTGACATTGATTGCTAACATCAAAACTATGCCACGCATTTGCAAACCAGATTTCAAGCCAAGCGTGACTAGCTACGTGAGATGTATCAGTGCTATAGATATAACCACTTACGTAACGTGCGGGAAACCCTAGCTTGCGAGCAATACTAAGCATAATATGTGAATGATCTTGACAGACACCTGCAGCCATATCAAGAGCCGTAGCAGCACTTGTTACTGCATTCGTAACTCCAGTTGTATATGGAACATCTGTCAAAACTCTACTTGATAGATGAGTAAATCCATCTAACAATGAACTCTCATCAGATAAAGATTGTAAATGTTTAAAATCATTTGCAATCATCTCCATCGCACTGGAGTAATCAGTTAGCTCAGTTGAATTAAGATAATAATCTAAAGGTAACGAACCAATCTCATTATTCGAACTAAGCGAATTAGTTATAACCTCACCCTTAGCTACAATCTCAATTGCACGATGACGGATATTAGATTTATCAAACGCTAGACAAAGACTTTTATTACCAAACCAGTCAAAAGTAGTAAATGCAGAAATTGGAGTTTTAACACTCCACGAAACTACAGTTTGATGACTATTATTTTGTGGACTTAAGCGTATCATCTGCACACTTCGTGCAGGATATTCGCTATATTTATAAATAGTTGTATGTTTTACAGTTAGAATCATGTTATTGTAAAATACCCTTCATTAATTGCCTCTCCTAATTGCAAGACTTCATCTTGTAAATTTTGGATGTATTCATTTTGACCACATTCTAAAATATCATTCATATTGTCAAATCTCAGCTTAACCAACAAATTGGCGGTTGATTTAAGCGGAGCAATCCGAGTTTCTACACCCAAAGATGCCAATAAATTTTCTACTTGAGAGATACAATAGCGTACACTGCGTGGCAAAGTAGGATTAAATAATAAGAATTCAAACACACTATCTTGTGATGGCGAAGCGGCTGAATTCTCTTGAAAAGCCTCAAACGAACTTACTGACTTTAACAACATATGCCAATGATAGTAGTCAGATTGATTACTCAAACTACGTAAAACACCTTTGGCTTCTAAGACACGTAAGGTCTGATCTGCACTTTCAATAAATGTACCTAAACTAATAAACTTAACACTTAATGCAACAGGCATAGTGATTTGAACGGCACCTTGAAAGACAAATAAACGTTGCTTCAACCAATCGGTAAATACATTCAAAGAACGATATTGCATTTCTTGAAACTCTAGCCAAGTTTGGTTAATCGATTCCCAAACTTCACTACTAAGCCGACTACGTTCTGAACGAGCATTCTCACGAGCTGCCTCCAAACATGAACGCACCGATGCACGAGAATTGCTACTAATTAAAAACTGCACAACATTTTCAAAAGTAACGACATCACCAAAAACTTCTTCAAATTCTTCATATACACCCTGAATTTGCAATGGTAACGCATATAGCTTAGTTATTTCACCATCAAATGGCAACCCTGGTCGAAAACAAGCAGCCAATAAGCGCACTGTTGATTCAGCGCGTTCTAAATAACGAGCCATCCAATATAAATTTGATGCGGTACGACTTAACATTATACGCCTCCATTTTGTGAATCTTCACTTAATACCCAAGTATCTTTGGTGCCACCACCCTGTGAACTGTTAACAACCAAAGAACCTTTAGTTAAAGCAACCCTAGTTAATCCACCAGGAGTAATACGAACTTTACTACCAGATAATACGAATGGTCTTAAATCAATATGACGTGGAGTAAGATCTTCATCAAGCCAAATACCACAAGTTGACAAACTAATAGTTGGCTGAGCGATATATCCTTCTGGCTTATTCTTCAGAATTTCTGCAAAGCGCTCACGTTCTGCTTTGGTACTTGTCGGACCAATTAGCATACCATAACCACCAGCACCATGAACTTCTTTTACTACAAGCTTATCTAAATTTTCTAATGTATATTTTAGATCATCAGGATTAGATAAAATACGTGTTGGTACATTTTGTAATATCGGCTCTTGATCAAGATAGAATTTAATCATTTGTGGTACGTATGGATAGATGGATTTATCATCTGCAACCCCAGTACCCAAACTATTTGCAATCGCAACATTACCCGCACGATAAGCATTGATTAATCCTGGCACACCCAAATAAGAGTTTGGATTTAATACCAATGGATCTAAGAATGCATCGTCAATTCGGCGGTATAAAACATCAACTTGTTTATCACCATAAATAGTATGCATCCAAACTTTGTTATCACGAATAAATAAATCACGACCTTCAACCAACTCAACACCCATCTCTTTTGCCAAGAATGCATGTTCATAATAGGCACTATTATAAGGCCCTGGAGTGAGAACTGCAATTGTTGGAGTATGAGAGAATGAGCAATCTTCCAGTGTTTGTTTTAGAAGTGCTGGATAATGTTCTACTGGTGCTACTTGATATTTACTAAATAATTCAGGGAACAGATATTGACTCATACGGCGATTTTGTAACATATACGACACACCGCTAGGTACACGTAGGTTATCTTCCAATACGTAATAATTGCCATCTGCACCACGAATTAAATCTACCCCACAGATTTGTGAATAGATATTATTCGGTAAATCTAAATTCATCATGCACGGTTGGAATTGTGCATTTTGATAAATTTTATTCGCAGGAATAATCCCTGCTTTAATGATATGACCTTCATGGTAAATATCATGCAAGAACATATTTAAGGCAGTTACACGCTGTTCTAAACCGCGCTCCAAAAACTCCCACTCTTTTGCTGAGATAATTCTAGGAACTGGATCAGAAGGAATTAAGCGCTCTGCGCCCTCATCTTCACCGTATACCGCAAATGTGATACCGATACGACGAAACATTAAATCTGCTTCAATCATCTTCTGTTGCAAATGACCAGAAGGACAACTTTTTAACCAATCAAGATACTTGCTGTAATGACTACGACAACCGCCTTCACCATCGAAAATTTCATCAAACATACTACACACCCGTATTTCAAAAACGATAGTTTAAATCACGACGAATACACCACTTTATATCGCGTAAGTATACCCTATATAACTAGGAAATAGTAAAGAAAATCTAGATTATTACTTTTAATAGCCAATTTAACCAGCAAAATGCATCATTTTTGTGGTTTAATACAATAACTCACGCATCACATCAAAATAATTAGCAAACGTCTTGCCAACACAGTGATAATCATTTATAGTTACAGCCGTACCACCTACCGCGATTAAAGAAAAACACATCGCCATCCGATGATCATTATAAGTATCAATTGCCACGTCAGAAATTATAGAGCATGGCGCAACAACGGTAATTGAGTCATCATCATATTCAACATTAACTCCCAACTTTCTTAATTCGGTCGCTATTGCAAATAAACGATCGGTTTCCTTTACTTTCCAGCTCGAAATACCAGTAATCTTAGTTGTACCATTAGCAAAAATAGCTAAAACCGCAATTGTCATCGCTACGTCTGGCATATCTTCCATATCCACATTAATCGCTGTCAATTGACCAGCCGATGAACACTTAATCGAGTCGCTACCATAGTCAACCTGCGCACCCATTTTAGCTAAGACTTTGGCGAAATTCTTATCACCCTGTAAGCTAGTTTCAGATAAATTATTTATCGTAACACTACCAGATAACGCCGCCATAGCCAAAAAGTAACTTGCTGAACTAGCATCTGGCTCAACTGTATATTCAACTGCATTAAAACCACTTGACGCACAAATTTTAAAGACATTTGGCATTTCCTCGTAGGCAGTAACACCAAACATTTTCAATAATGCCAAAGTTATCTCAACATATGGGCGAGAAATAAGTTCATCATAAATTTTAATTCGCACATCACGACGAAGCAATGGCAGCGCCATTAATAAACCCGTCAAATATTGGCTCGAAATCATACCGCTAAGTTCTATTTGCTCGACACCATCATCAATAAATGGTATAGTTTGCAGTGGCGGATAACCCTCATTTTCTAGACATTTAATTTGACTACCTAAAGCACGTAAGGCAACAATTAAATCTTTTATTGGGCGTTCTTTCATCCGTTCAATACCAGTTAGTACATATTCACCATCACTCAAAGCTAACGTAGCACTTAAAAAACGAATTGATGTTCCTGAATTACCCAAAAATAGCTCGGCACTCTTGACAGGAATATTTCCACCACAGCCATGAATACGGTAGCTTGAGCAACCATTAGCATGAGTAGCAAATTTTTCAATTTTAATCCCCAGCTTACCTAATGCTTGTAGCATTAATTGGACATCCTCTCCAACATCTGGTACATTATGGATTACGCTAACTCCACTAGCAAATGCAGCTAATGGTAATACGCGATTCGCAATACTTTTTGAACCAGGTAAGTCTAATACAGCATTTATGGAATGTTTTATTGGTGATAAATATAAATTATTGTCTTGTTTCATCAAAAATCCAACTAATTAAAAATAAAATCCAGAAGCAATTCTGGATTTAATAATGTTTAACCTTGCGCATACGCCTTGTTACGCAAATAGTGATCCATGATCACCAATGCCGCCATCGCATCAACAACTGGTACTGCACGCGGCAATACACATGGATCATGACGACCATGAGCAATCAATTCGACTTGGTTATAATCAACGTCTAATGTATGCTGTAATTTGCTAATTGTAGATACTGATTTAAATGCTACTCGGAAATAAATATCTTCACCACTAGAGATACCACCTAAGACACCACCAGCATAATTAGTTAGCGTACGAATTGCGCCATCTTCAAGTACAAATGGATCATTGTGTACCGAGCCACGCATCTCCACACCAGCAAAACCAGAACCAATCTCAAATCCTTTAGTCGCATTAATACTTAACATTGCCTTAGCTAAGTCTGCTTGTAATCTGTCAAAGACAGGTTCACCCAAACCAGCAGGTACATTACGAATCACGCACTTAATTACTCCACCAATAGAGTCCCCATCATCACGAACTTCTTCAACCAATTTAATCATGGCATCTGCAACATCACTATCAGGACAACGAATTATGTTACTCTCTACCTGATCTGCCGTCACTAAATGATGAGGAATATATGCTTTTATTCCACCAACTTGTTCGACATAACTGATTACTTCAATACCAAGCTCACGTTGTAAATATTTTTTAGCAATTGCACCTGCAGCTACTCGTGCTAATGTTTCACGTGCACTAGCACGACCCGAACCACGATAATCGCGCATACCATACTTCATTAGGTATGTAAAATCAGCATGTGACGGACGAAAAACATTCTTCAGATGGTCATAATCCTCAGAACGTTGATCTTTATTATATGCCATCAATAAAATTGGTGTTCCCGTGGTCTTACCATCAAACACGCCAGACATAATATGAATTGTATCATTTTCAGAACGAGGGGTTGTAATTGCACTTTGCCCAGGTTTACGACGATCTAATTCATATTGAATTTCTTCTTGAGTTATCTCAAGACCTGCTGGACATCCATCAATAATTACACCAACAGCACCACCATGTGACTCCCCACAAGTGGTTATTTTAAACAACTTACCAAAACTACTTCCAGACATATTTTTTCCGCAAGAAACACATTACTTATTTAACTGTTTAACAAAATCTGCTAATGCTTTCACACCACCAACCAGATCATCTTCACCAGCACCAAATGATAAACGCACATAGCCAGCTTGACCAAAACCACTACCAGGCACCGCTGCAACATTAGCCTCTTCAAGCAATTTAATACAGAACTCTTCATCATTAATACCATGGATACCCAAACTTTCTAATGATGTCCAAACATATAAAGCTGCTTTTGGCACGGGTAATTCCAAACCAAAATACTCTTTGAATGCATTTAAGAAAATATCACGACGGTGTTTCATTGCTGAATTGATCTCAGCCACTATTTCATCAGCATTTTCAAATGCAGCAATTGCGCCATGTTGACAAATTAATGATACACCAGTAGTGCTTTGTGTACTTAATGCGCTAAGCGTAGTTATAATATCTTTATTGGCTAATACATAACCTAAACGCCAACCCGTCATAGCAAAAGTTTTCGAGGTACTTTGTACCACAATAATATTATCTTTATATTCAGTAAAACTACCACATGATACATACTCATCATCAGTATAAACCAAACCACTATATACTTCATCACTAATAACCGTTAAACCTAACTCATGAGCTGTATCCATCAAGGCTTTCAATTCTGCACGTGAATACAATACTCCAGTTGGATTTGCTGCATTATTCAACATCATAATCTTACAATCTGGTGTATAAGAAGCTTTTAATATCTCTGGTGTTAGCTTCCATTCGCCAGCTTCAGTTGTATTAATGATAATTGGTTTACCATTCATAATCTTAGTGATTGCTGGATATGATACCCAATACGGTGCAGGAATTAATACGCCTACAGTATCAGTTGGATTAGTTTTAAGTGGTGAATTTTGTCCACATAAATATTCCAACAATAAGTAAATCCCAAATTTACCACCAGTTACAATAATGCACTCATCAGCAGTATATGATGTTGCATATTTAGCATTCATCCAATCTGTTGCTAATTTACGTAACTTTGGCTCACCCGCAGGAGATGGATATGGAATATCACCTTTTTCAACAAATTTTATTGCTGCTTGACGCACAATTTCAGGAGTCATCAATTTAGGTTCACCAACACTTAAATTGAATACACGGATGCCTTGTGCTTTCTTAGCTTGAGCAATCGAATTAATTACCACAGTAACCGATGCTTGTAATTTACCACTCATTGTTGTACCTTTCTAGACTCTTCAATTAAAACATCAAACACTCTTGCTGCAACATGTGGAGCAAGATTATTCTCACAACAAACTTGTTCATGAACGCCTTTGAGGAACGCTTCGCGTTCTGGGTCAAATACGGCTAATCCATGTTTACGCTTATACTCACCAATCTGCAACGCCACTACCTGACGGCGTGCCATTAAAGCTATCAACTCACGATCAATTTGAGTTATCTCTTGTCTTAATTCATCAATTGACTTATCCATTTATTCTGCTCTTTTTACAACAATAAATCTGGTAATATTAGGTTGCAAATCTTGAATACCCTGACGAATAATTTTTAAACCATAACTTTTAGCAGCTTGTGCTGAACCTACGACTGCAGATTTTTCTGGTAATAATCCTGCCGCTAAGTCACGAGCAGCTTTGGCTGTATCACCCCAATCCACAGTTGTATAACCGTGATAATTGATAAACCCTTTACACTGCTCAAATGCTGGCGTATATGAATATAACGCACGAATTTCATTTAATGGTATATCATCCAAGGCGATTAAACATTGTTCAACATTTAATTGCAAATCATCAATAGGCATAAAATTATATCTACCCATCGCAGAAAATGCTGGCCAAACAATACCGCTATTATAATTCACAAATGGAAAAATTCCAACATCAATCTCACCATTGGTTAATGCTGCCAAAACACCTTCCATATCTATCAGATATCTTAATTCATGACTACCTGTATGTGCTTTAGCTGCATAGATCCAACCTGCTTCTTCGGAAAAAGACCCGATATCTCCAGATACTCCAATTATCATTTAGTTATTCCTGTTTAATTGTGCAACTTGTAAAATTAATTCTTCGGTTCTATCCCAGCTTAAACATGGATCAGTAATAGATAAACCATCCATATCAATATCTGATGAAGCATCTACATTTTGTCGACCTTCTTTGATAAAACTCTCTAACATGAAACCTTTTACCAATTTACGCAGTTCTGGTTTATCCTCTAAGTCTTGTAAAACATTAAGTACAATATCGTACTGCGCATTATGATCTTTTATACCATTCACAACACAATTATCATGACTTACATCAACAACTATCGCAGGATTCAACACCTTATCTTTATTAAATAATTGTGCAACTTCGGCTATGCTGGCAGTATCGTAATTCGTTTTATCATTGCTACCACGCAAAACTAAATGAGCGTATTTATTGCCACTCGTTTTTACTTCATAACCATCAAATACCACATAATGTGAATGTTGCGCTGCCACAATACTATTAACCGCAATCTTCAGTGAACCATGAGTTGGATTTTTCATCCCAACTGGACACTCTAATGATGAAGCAAAAATACGATGTTCTTGATCTTCAGTGCTACGCGCACCAATCGCAACCCAAGATAACAACTCTTGGAATCCACGTGCATTGTGAGTGAATAAACATTCATCCGCAATAGGTAAACCCATTTCAACAACTTTTACCATTAAATCACGACAATACCAAATACCTGATTCGATATCTGGTTCAGCCAGTGGATCAGGTTGATTAATTGGACCTGTCCACCCTTTTACGGTACGTGGCTTTTGAATGTATACCCGCATTACCAATTTAATACTATCACTAACTTTTTCACTAAGTTGTTTTAATTTAGCAGCATATTCTAATACTGCCGAACTTGGCCACGCCGAACATGGACCAACAATCATTAATAAGCGATCGTCACTACCATTAAGGATGTTTTCAATTTCACTATGATGCTTGGCGATACTTTCATAACCTTGAGCACTCAAGGGAATTTTTGCAATTATCTCATCTGAGGTTGGAACTTTTTTTATTATTTCATATGACATAGTATAAATTTTCTTTAAGACAATTTTAGTTGAAAATGATGACAAGATAAATTAAATCCTTGGTTTAGATATAATCTATGCGCATCCAATCGTTGATACCCTGAATCTAAATGTACTTCTTTATAGCCATTAGCTTTGGCATATTGGATAACAAATTCTAATAATTTACTCGCATAACCTTTGCCACGTTCTGACGACAAAGTTGCTAAATCATCAATATAAATTATTTTACCCCATGCTAGAGTATTCATTTCTCGAAAGCCACAACACGCAACAGCATTATCCGCATCAAAAATAGCCGCGAGTTGGAAGCTCTCAGTAAACTGTGTAATTACGCGCTTTACCAGCTCATCAGCAGAAGATAAATGAGGGCGCAATTCTTGATAGACTGCAAAACATCTTGCTATATCTAATTCATCAGTTAACAGTTTAACGCTCATTTACTACTCGATTAGCCAATTCTAGTAATAATTTCTCAGTATCTTCCCAGCCAATACAAGGGTCGGTAATTGACAATCCGCCCATATCAATTGGATTAGCAGTTTCAACATTTTGTTTGCCCGCCTTAATAAAGCTTTCCAACATGAACCCCTTGACTAAGTAACGGTATTCAGGATTATCCCGTAAATCATCCATAACCTGCATAATAATACTTGGCTGTACACTATGATCTTTGACACCATTAATCACGCAATTATCATGGCTTACATCAACCACTATAGCGGGATTCTCAATTTCATTTTTGGCAAAATGCTGGGCAACTTCAATAATAGAGTTAATATCATAGTTGGTTTTATCATTGCTACCACGTAGGACTAAATGCGCATATTTATTACCATAAGTTTCTACCTCATGACCATCTAAAACAATGTAATGAGGATGTTGAGCAGCAACCACGCTATTAACACCAATCTTCAATGAACCGTGCGTTGGATTCTTAATTCCAACTGGACAATCAATACTTGACGCAAAAATTCGGTGTTCCTGATCTTCACTACTTCGAGCCCCGATGGCTACCCACGATAGTAATTCAATAAAACCACGCGCATTATGCGTAAATAGTGCTTCGTCAGCAATCGGCAAACCCATCTCAACAACTTTAACCATCAATTCACGACAATACATCGCACCTGCTTCAATATCAGGTAACTCCAATGGATTTGGTTGATTGACAGGTCCTGTCCAACCTTTAATTGTTCGCGGTTTTTGAATATAAACGCGCATAACTAATTTTAAAGCATGCCCCACTTGATTACTGAGTTCTTGTAGACGTTTAGCATACTCTAAAACTGCTTCATTTGGCCATGCTGAACAAGGTCCAACAACAACTACCATGCGTTTATCATCGCCGCGCAAAATTGCTTCAATCTCTTGTTGATGTTGCAAAATACTTGCATACCCTGCATCACTTAATGGCAAAGCGGCAATTATTTCATCCGAAGTTGGCATTTTTTTTACTATTCTGTATCCCATCAACTATCCTAACTTTATCTCATTAAACGCACGTTCAATAATCGCTTCATCCACATCACATGCAACCTGATTATCAATATTTTTAACTTGACCAATCCCTGTTAAAAGAACCAATTTGATTTGCTGGTTGGCATTCTTTTTATCACCACGCATGTTAATAATAACATCGGCTACATTCACCGTATTAAAATAATCTACATTAATCCCTAAGCTTGCTAATAACGTGGCAACGGTATTAAAATCTTCTCCACTCAATAGCCCCATGATTTGAGCAATCTTGGCTTCAAGTAACATCCCGTAACCAACGCCATAACCATGCAACAATTTATAATTAGAGATTTTTTCTAAGGCATGACCAACTGTATGCCCAAAATTTAATATCATCCGCAAATTACGTTCGTGCTCATCAACTTCAACTACATATGCTTTAAGGCTAACTGCTTTATTAATAACAGGCAATAGATATTGCTCTTCTAGATTCAAAATTTCATTAATATGACTAGCACAAAAATTTACATGCTCATGGTCTAAAGTCAAAAAGATTTTAATTGCTTCAAATAACCCATTAACCAAATGCTCTGCTGGTAAACTTTTCAGAAATTCAACATCCATCAAAACTGCAATTGGTTGCCAAAACGCACCAATTATATTTTTACCATAGCTAGTATTTACGGCTGTTTTACCTCCAACACTACTATCAATCATGGCAAGTAACGAAGTTGGTATTTGCACATAATTAATCCCGCGCATATAGGTTGCTGCAGTAAATCCTGCGATGTCACCAACGACACCACCACCCAATGCTAAACATAAAGTATGTCGATCACAACCAAACTTAAACATTTCTTCTTCTAGCTGTAATTTAGTTGCTGCTGTTTTATGTGCTTCACCTGCACTAAAAATTATCAACTGAGACTGTAAATTACGACTAGCGACAATTGCTTGTACTGTCTTCGCATATAAATCTGCTACGATATCATCAGCAATAATTACAACTTTTTTAACCGCAGGAAAGCGATCAAATAAATCATTCAGTTGTTGAATAACCCCAAAACCAAGCGTAATCGGATAAGTTAGCGCTGGCTTTGACGGAATATTAACCTGTAGTTGATAGGTCATAAGTTCCAAATCTTAAAATTTATTATAATGAAACGTAATTATAAACTATCTCCATGCCATAACCCAAATTATCTGAAGATAACCGCCACTATTTTATATTTTTTTAACTAGTAACTATTTTATAGCATGGAAAACAGAATAATTAGTTTCATCTGGATTACATTTTAGCAACAGTTTCAATACCCAATAAATCCAAGCTAACATGCAAGGTATTGGCTGCTAACGCCGCTAATGCTAACCGCGATTGACGTAATTCAGCTGAAACATCATCACGTAAAATCGGACATGCTTCATAAAAGCGCATGAACATACCTGATAATTCATAAATATAAGCACAAATATGATGTGGATAATTATCACTAATCGCACTTAATAAACGTTCAGTAAATTTTGCAATATGCACCAATAAGCGGTGCTCTTCAGGAGTTGTAACTTTAATATCCGCATATGATACAGAATCTAATTCAATATCAGCTTTTTTAAAGATGCTCATAATTCTGGTATATGCATACAATAGGTACGGTGCGGTATTACCTTCAAACGCCAACATTTTATCAAAACTAAAAATATAATCACTCAAACGATTTTTAGATAAATCTGCGTATTTGATAGATGAAATCGCTAGTGTTTCTGCTAATTCACTAACTTCCTCACTCGTCCATTCTGGATTACGTTCTGCAATCATCTTAGTAGCACGTTCTACCGCTTCATTAATTAAATCGATTAATTTAACCGTACCACCAGTTCTAGTTTTGAATGGTTTACCATCTTCGCCCATCATCGTACCAAAAGCAGCATGCTCCATCACTGTAGTTGGGCGGGCAATTCCTGCTTTTTTAGT
>RXKA01000017.1 GCA_003962985.1 Pseudomonadota bacterium
CTCCTACTCCTACTCCTACTCCTACTCCTACTCCTACTCCGCCAGCTCCAACAGCTGGACTAACCGCCGTGTTAACACCTGATAATGACTTCTTTACCACCACCGTAATTGGAACTGTCAGTCGGCAATTAACACTAACCAACACTGGCAATACAACTGAAAGTAATTTTGTCCTAACTCTACCAGCTAATTTTACAATTAGTGCTGGTAACAGCAACAGCTGTAATGTAACCAAAGGAAGTAGCCCTGCAACAATCAGTGATAGTTTAGTAGCAACAACTGGAAGCTGTTCAATAACTGTAAGCTATAATAATTCAACAGTAACAACTCAGACTGCGGGAAATATTAGTATTAGCTATGAGTATGATAATGGAACTAGTGCTCCAACACCGACACTAGCAGCTATTAATTACCGCGTTACTCAATCTAGTGCCAATCTTAGTTTAACTCCTAGTACTACACAAAACTATGGTTCAATTCTAAATAATAATAGCGAATCGAGCCAAGCAATCACTTATACCCTAACTAATAGTGGTGAAGTCTCTGCGACTAATTTGGCATTCAATATCACAGGTACTGATGCAAGTTTATTCCATGTGATGAATGGTGGTACATGCGTTGAGAGTGGTGTCTTATCCAATACAGTGGGCAGCAATACATGCACCATCAAAACTCAATTTGGTGAAGCTCCCAATGGGACTAGCACGGGTAATAAGACTGCATCTTTCGATGTCGGTTACACCCCATATAGCGGTGGCAATACTGTGAATACCAGCTCCGTTACTTTAAGTGGTAACGTTACGGCTGCTCCAAGTGCTAGTTTTACTGTTGCTTATTCGAGTACAGCATTTACTTCTGGCACTGGAACACAAGCTGATCAATACCAAGGCTATACAAATAACAGTTATATCATTACCGTAACCTATACCAATAACTCAAATATTAATGCAACTGGCTTTACCACTGGTAGTTTTACTGCCAGCAATGGGTTTAGCAAAACAGCTAATGCCTCTGGTACTGGTTGTAATGGTGTGACAATGGCAGCTAACGGTGGAGAATGTAGCGATACTTATACCCTAAACTCCACTGAATCTGGAGAACATAGTTTAAATTTAGCTAATGTTACCACCAGTTGGACGGACAGTAGTGGAGCATACAGCAACCAAACGGTGGCTGATGCACCTACAGTGTATGCGAATCTAATAGTTCAAACGGTAGTGGTTAATGTAACCAGTATAACACCAAATGGGTTTGTATTAAATACCGCCGCAGATGGTCAAAAATCTAAACCGCTGGCATTGCATTACAATACCAATAGTGAATCTATAGCAACCTTAAGCATAACTTACCAAAACAGTGGAACAATTGATGCAACTAGCTTCACTTCAAGCATTGCAACACTCCCTACTGGCTGGTCACGTACCACTCATGGTTGTAATAATACTACCCTAACCGCCAATAATGGAAATAGTTGTACTGATGTTTATAGCTTTACCTCGAAGCCAAGTGCTGGTGTTGTAGCATTGACAAAACCAGATGGTACATCTTACTCCACCAACTTCAAGATCAATGATGTTAAATTAAGTTGGAATAGTGTTATTGGCAATCCGACTAATCAAACACCAAGCAGCATTACTAGCGACTCTAATGCAAGTGGAACTGTTTATACCAATTATTTCCTGCAGATATTTGTTTCCAATACTACCCACAATGGTAATTTTGCGACCGATAGTACAAATGTTGGAACGGGATTTGTTGCTGGGCAACCAATCACCAATGCCGATGCGTTGTGTGCCAATGATAGTAACAAACCAAACGACGGCTATACTTACAAAGCACTACTCTCCTATGGTAATGTTACAGCGACTGCAGTACAAGGTACCAATCGCTTTGCCTGTGGTGGTACTCCAACTAGCGATCCTTGTGTCGGAACTAACGTAACTGCTGGCTTTGACTGGGTTTTGCGTCCGGGATATGTGCAATATCGCAGCTTTAATAATGGAAATAAAACAGTTGTTGCCAACACGTTAGAAAGCTATGGTGTAACCAATACAATTAGCTCATGGAATTATGGAGTCAGCTCTACTGATGTATGGACTGGGTTATCCAATACCACCAATTACAAATGGATGTCTGACACCAACAATAACTGTGCTGGTTGGTCTGATTTCTCTACTAGTTACAATGGAAAGAAAGGAACTGCGGGACTGACTGCAAAAGCCTACAACCAAATTTATAGTGCTCCTCCATTGAGTTGTGATAATACATTTTCTTTATACTGTGTCCAGCAGGTAAACTAGCATTATCAATTTATGAAACGGTAGAGCCTTTTTGCTTTACCGTTAGCTTTAGTGACTATTATGTAAAAATTTTAAATAGCATAATACATCTAACTAATGTGAGTTTATAACTTGTTAACAGTTTAAGTAATGATATAATTTCTTTTTGTGCGTCCGCTCCGACTTTTGCGTTATAGCTCGTTAACAGTTTAAGTAATGATATAATTAAAGCTGAATGGGATATTCTTCAATCAATGTTATAGCTCGTTAACAGTTTAAGTAATGATATAATTACCACCCAAATTTCACCTGTGATAGTAGAGTTATAGCTCGTTAACAGTTTAAGTAATGATATAATAGTTCGCTACTTACCAAGTTGGCAAACAAAGTTATAGCTCGTTAACAGTTTAAGTAATGATATAATTATATTTTCATACTCACACTCTGAAATAGGGTTATAGCTCGTTAACAGTTTAAGTAATGATATAATCTACTGTTAATCCAGC
>RXKA01000062.1 GCA_003962985.1 Pseudomonadota bacterium
AATCATGACACCAAGCAATGAGAATGAATGCTACCAAATGTTATATACTGGATTCAGACTCAATCAGACCTGTGCTGTGCGTTATCCTCGAGGTAGCGGCATAGGAACAAGCCTAGCAAATGAATTTTCTCTCTTGCCAATTGGTAAAGGAACTATCGCAGCTCATGGTGATAAAATCGCCTTCTTCGCGTTTGGTTCAATGGTACAGCCCGCATTAGCAGCCGCAGCAGAAATTGGTGCAACAGTTTGTGATATGCGTTTTGTTAAGCCACTAGATATTGACCTCATTAAAGAGATATGTACAACTCATCAATATATTGTTACTATCGAAGAAAATGTAATTATGGGTGGTGCAGGTTCTGCATGTTTAGAATCAATGCAACTAATGAATTATACAAACCCAGTTTTACAATTGGGTATTCCTGATGAGTTTGTTGAACATGGAGATCCAAAAGTCTTATTATCACAAATCGGACTAGATAAAGTAGGAATCCTAAATTCTTTAACACAAAAAGGCTGGATTTAACTAGCTAAACCTTATAAAATGGAGAGTGACTATGCACAAATTTTGGTTACCGATAACTTTATTAGTCTTTGCCAATTGTTACGCGGAGAATATATATCTTGAGCCACAATATACGGTAGCAGTAGAAAAAATTAAAAACGAATCAGCAACTAATAGCTTTTACTTAAAAACCATCACTCCGATAGTTTATAAAAATAATTATCTACCATCAGGTCTCTCATTAAAAGTAATTTGCAGTGGTAATGAAGGACTAATTACACAAATTGAAAGCATTGTTACAGAAATACCAGTCGCTCTAGGTGATACAATTAAACAACGTGTAACGTGCAGCCCTCAAATTATGCCGAATCTAATTTGGACACCTGTTAATGACTATAAACTCAAAAAAATAGCCGTTAAGCCAATAGTTGAAAGCGATTTCCAAGCCGTATCATTCAATATGAGTAATACAGGCAATGGGAGTATAAAAATGATTAAATCTGATGGCTATTTAACACAAATCGTAACAGACAAACAAAACAAATACAATGATGCGAATTTCTTTGCCAAAATTAATAATATCGCCTATTATGTACAATCTACGGTTAATGATAATGTTTTCACGTTACACGCAGCTAATATGCAACAACTATTTATTATTTCAAAAACTGGTAAAATTTTAGCTGATATTGAATTTCCAAGCTATGAATAGCAATCTCGCTAATAAATATAGTAAATAACTAGTGAGCTGATTAACTCAATTAAAGTTAATAATTTAGTTAATAATTTGAGTAAAAATAGGTTATCTCAATAAATATAGTTAATACAATTTGAAATTACCTATTTTTAATGCGGGAATATACTGATACATAATTTACTTACATGTTAACTATAAAATACTTAGTGTACAAATAAAGAAACAGACATATAAGATGTCTGTTTCTTTATTTTCAGATTAGATTTATTACAAATCTAACAATAGACGAGCTGGATCTTCCAATGCATCTTTAATTGCAACCAAAGTCAATACCGCCTCACGACCATCAATAATACGATGATCATATGACAAAGCTAGGTACATCATTGGACGCACAACTACTTGACCATTTTCTACAACTGCACGCTCTTTAGTTGCATGCATACCCAAAATAGCAGATTGTGGTGGATTAATGATTGGTGTGCTCATCATTGAACCAAATGTACCACCATTAGTAACTGAGAATGTACCACCAGTTAATTCTTCTAGCCCTAATTTACCATCTTTAGCACGTTTACCAAAATCAGCAATTTGACGTTCGATATCCGCAATCGACATATTTTCAGCATTACGTAAAATTGGCACAACTAAACCACGTGGTGAACCAACAGCAATACCAATATCAAAATAACCGTGATATACGATATCATCACCATCAACTGAGGCATTAACCACAGGATATTGTTTCAATGCTGCGATAGCTGCTTTTACAAAGAATGACATAAAGCCAAGTTTAACACCATGTTTTTTTTCAAACTGGTCTTTATATTTAGCACGTAAATCCATCACTGGTTTCATGTTAACTTCATTGAAAGTTGTCAAAATCGCATTGGTTTGTTGGCTCTCCAATAAGCGCTCTGCTACGCGTTTACGTAAACGACTCATCGGCACTCGTTCTTCAATACGTGAACCCTTACCAGCCATAGCACCCAAGACATCTTCTTTTAAGACACGTCCACCGCGACCAGTACCATTAACATTTGCCAAATTAACACCATTATCAGCAGCAACTTTAGCCGCTGCAGGCATAGCTTTAACATCACTAGTCGACGCCGCAGATGCAACTGCCGCTGGAGCTGCTGCTGGTGTTTCTACAACTGGTGCTGCTGCCACTGCTTCTGGTTTAACTGAAGTATCTAAATAAGCAATTAATTGCCCACTAGTAACCGTATCACCAGGTTTACCAACAATCTCAACCAAAGCACCATCTTCAGGCGCTGGCAATTCTAAAACAACTTTATCCGTTTCTAAGTCAATTAGGTTTTCTTCGCGCTTTACAAATTGACCTGCACTTTTATGCCAATTTAATAAAACCGCTTCACTAACCGATTCAGGTAATTGAGGAACTTTAATTTCAATTTTCATAGACATCATCCCACGAAGATTATATTTGATTTCGTTAATAAAGTATTATACTCTAGATAACTCACTTGGTGCTGGACTCTTGTACATGATACACCCCAGCAAAAACAATACAAACGCTATTGCGAAAAATAAAAAACCAATAAGAACAGGCATTGTATATGCAGATACAAATAACAATATACTGGTATATTTAAAATATAAACTATCAACCTTTTTACTTAACACACCCAAGTGTTTAGCCAGTTTATAGTTGGTGAATGCTAGAAATAGCAACAAAATAATCGTCACTCCTAGCACACTGTATAACACAAAATTGTTTGCCAATGAATTTTTGCTAGCTGCCACCAATGATAGTAATAGTACAACAGGACTTAAGACTAATGTTTGTGCCAAATTAGTCTTAAATAGCACCATATCACCATGTGCTTTACCCAACAAATAAAACAAGTAACAACCAACTACTGTACCAACTAGACCCAAAACAATATTACCTATTGCTCCAAAGTTGATAAATTCAGGGCTAATTACGCTAACTAGCCCAATAATTCCAAGAATGCGGATTTTTCTTTCCATATTCTTAGGCACCAATTGCCTCAGTTAACAAGTTTGCCAATTGCTGATTATGCATTGTAGACGTACCACAAGCAGGAGCAGCAGCACGTGGACGAGCAACACCCACGAAACGCAAACTTGGATTAGCTAAACAAGCATCTAAATCCTCGCGGATTTGTAACCATGCGCCTTGATTATATGGCTCTTCCTGAGCCCATACAAACTCAGTTGCTGATTGATACTTAGCTAATTCAGCACGTAAGTCATCACTTGGGAATGGGTACAATTGTTCTACACGAATAATCGCAATATCATCGACCAATTTACGCTCACTTCGTGCTTTCACTAAATCATAGTATACTTGTCCAGTACATACAACAACACGTTTAGCACTAGCTTTAGCTTGATTATCGCCGATCACAGGTAAAAATACACCTGATGTAATCTCATCAATACTACTCATTGCATCTTTAAAACGCAACAAACGTTTTGACATAAATACTACCAGTGGTTTAACATAATTAGACTTTGCTTGACGACGTAACAAATGGAACATTTGCGCTGAAGTAGAAGGAATTGCCGCAACAATATTATTTTCCCCTGCTAATTGCAAGAAACGTTCAATTCGCGCAGATGAATGTTCAGGACCTTGTCCATCAAAACCATGCGGTAACATCATAACTAAACGGCTCAGATTACCCCATTTTGCTTCACCAGAGACAATAAACTGATCTATCATCACTTGTGCACCATTCGCAAAATCACCAAATTGAGCTTCCCACATTGTTAGGTTATGTACATTTTCTAAACTGTAACCATACTCAAAGCCAAGTACACCCTCTTCATTCAAAATTGAATCATAGACTGCAAACCAACTCTTATTTTGAGCATTTTTCAATGGAATATGAATACCTTCACTTAGTTGTTGACGATTCATGTTATGCCATGCAGCATGACGATGCGAGAAAGTACCACGACCTGCATCTTCACCACTGATTCGCACACTAATGCCATCATCTAAGATTGCTGCATAAGCTAATGTTTCTGCCATCCCAAAATCAATTGGTTGTTTGCCTGAAGCCATAGCGATACGTGAATCAATTAGTTTCGTTACTGTTGGATGCAATTTGAAACTATCATCGTTTGGTTTACGCGTAACTTTTTCCGCTAATTCAGCTAATTTATCTGTGCTAACTGCAGTATCAACTGTATCATTCCATTTCGCATTAATAAATTGTTCAATAGCAAAATTATAACGTGGTAATGGAATCATTTTTGATTTATGAACATGTTCACCAGCTACTAATCCAGCACGGTATTCTTCAACTAATTTAACATCATCACCCTCAGCGATAACGCCTTCAGCAATTAATTGTTTCGCAAATAAACTGCGCGTTCCTGGATGTTGCTTAACTTTAGCATACATTAATGGTTGTGTTAACGTCGGATCATCAGCCTCGTTATGACCATGGCGACGGAAACAAACTAGGTCAATCACAAAATCTTTACCGAATTGTTGGCGATAATCAACTGCCATATCACATGTGAACATTACTGCACGTAAGTCATCAGCGTTTACATGGACAATCGGGCTTTCAACCATTTTGGCAATATCACTACAATAACGTGATGAACGATTATCACTAACCCGTGAGGTCGTAAAACCAACTTGATTATTAACAATGATATGAATTAGACCATAACCACCATAGCTACGAGTTAAACTCATATTGAATACTGCCTGATTGGTACCTAAACCGATTAAGGCAGAATCCCCATGGATTAAAATCCCCATGATCGAATTTTTATTAGTTGCTAGACGATCTTGTTTTGCACGTACAATACCTTGCACTACTGGATTTATCACTTCCAAATGCGATGGATTGAATGCTAGCGCAACGTTAACTTTATTACCATTAACCGTTAAATATTCGCATGCATAACCTTTATGATACTTAACATCACCACTAGTTACAAAATCATAAGTCGGATAGTTACCATCAAATTCATCAAATAGTTTTTGTGGAGCTTTACCAGTAATATTAACCAGCGTATTTAAGCGTCCACGGTGTGCCATACCCATACAAATATCATTTACTCCAGCTAATGCCGATTGATTGATAATTTGATCCAATACTGGTATTAGCGTATCGCCGCCTTCTAATGAAAAGCGTTTTTGTCCAACATATTTAGTATGTAAATATTTTTCTAAACCCTCTGCTTCAGTTAGCTTTTGTAAGATTTGCTTTTTAGTCTCAGCACTCAAACTATAACCAGTATATTTAGTTTCAATATAGCTGCGTAGCCATTCACGTTCATCACCATTACTGATGTGTGCCATTTCAAAAGCAATTTTTGTACAATAAACTGATTCATATCTAGTCAAAATATCTTTTAACTTGTGCTGCTTAGCTTTACTTAAATTATAATCATCATAAAACTCCAGCTCTAAATCAGCATCCGTTAATCCATATGTACGGTAATCTAATTCCTGAGGACGTTGGATAGATTGACGCTCAAGCGGATCTAATTTAGCAAATTTATGTCCAAAAGTACGAAATGCGTTAATTAATCCATAAACCTTAGTTTGTGAACTATTCATCACATCTCCACCACCTGCTCCAACAAGTGGGTTACTAGTTAGAATTGCAAATTTTTCTTTAACATCACTATGATTTACATCTTTAGTTGTACCATCTTGTAATGAATCAAAATACTGCTTCCATTTTGTATCAACGTTAGCTGGATTTTCTAAATAAATCTCATATAACTCTTCAATGAAATCACCATTACCACCAAACAGGTAAGAGGAGTTCCAGTTTTGCTGCATATTCTGCATGTTTTCACCTTAGTATAAATCACAAAAAACCGATTGTCAAATAAGGACAGATGGTCATTATATTATTACCAATAGTTATTAATCAACTTTATAAACTATCTCATAACAAATAGTATCTGGGGATGATATTTTATCATCATTAGCCACGTTAAACTATAAATTATTTTTTGCACCGCGCATAAAATAGGGTGAACTAAAGCTAGTTCACCCTATTAATTTACAATATTACAATGCGTTCGTTACACAATCTGTAGAATTTTTACAGGTTGCAACAGGATCTGGCGAATTCATAATATTCATAATCCAATCATAATATGCAGATACATTAGTAGCTGCATTAGGCAAGGTATTATAGAATGTACCGCATGCATCACCTGGTCCATAAGTATGTTCTGATAATAAAATCCAATCCTTACCAGTCCAAAATAAATCACCACCACCAGAGTCACCACCACAAATTAATGCTGTGTAACCTGAACCAAAGCTATTATTATTGTAATAGCTATTATATAGATATTGATAACCAATATTGCTACTTGGCGATGCTGCATATTGATAATTAGCAACATAGAACATAGTACCACATTCCTTATCTGAAGTAGAACACGATGCGGAACTATTTGGCGATTGCGTGTTTATTCCATATCCTAATGACAATATAGGTGCCATCGTATATGGCTGAGGATATTCATCTGCTTTAGCTAGACGTGGATAAAATGCTGACTCGCCAAACTTTCCATCAACCTGAATAATCGCAATATCATTCCCTTGACCATTTGGTTCACCATCGTTTGGCTCAAAATTAGGACAAGAACCACTTGAGTTAAATTTAGCGCCATAACAATAATCGTCACGCAGATACACTCCAACTACAGGATATGCTTCTCTCGTAGCAGAATCAGTACCATAATATACTTTTAATTGATTTGGTAAATACAAATTACTACTACTCAATGTTGTTGAACTAGTTTTATTATCAACAAAACAATGTGCTGCACCTATTAAGAATGTAGTATCAGAAGATGGATCATATTTGACTGGTGTCGCCGAACATATTGAACTACCCTGAGGAGTCGTCATCGTTACTAATGCAGTAAGGTATGCCATATTTGGATTAGTACTACTTCCATAAGCAATTTGTAATGACAGATATGGATCAGATAAACCATTTGGTAAATAGCTATTTGGATAGGTAGTATTAGCAAAAATAGTATTATATGGGGATACACTACTAGGTTGCGGTAAATCCGTATATAGTGTTGGTACACCATTATACAAATATGTTCCTTGTGCTGGATTTGGAAGAGGAGACACAGAGTTACTACCGCCACCTCCGCTACTGCCACCACCGCCACATGCGGATAACCCAATCGCAGTACCAACCAGTACCAGCAAATTTACTAATTTATTATTCATAATTCTCACAGTCTTTTAAAATAAAGATAGTGCAGTTATAAAACTACACTATCTTAAGCATTACTTAAATTATTTACGATCGTTCAAATCGAGGTAATCACGTGCAGCATAACCAGTATATAACTGACGTGGACGACCAATTTTGAAATCAGGATCTTCAATCATTTCTTGCCATTGTGCTAACCAACCAACCGTACGTGCCAATGCAAAAATTGCAGTAAACATTTCAGTTGGGATACCAATTGCACGTTGGATAATACCTGAGTAGAAATCTACATTTGGATATAATTTCTTCTCAATAAAATAAGAATCTTCCAATGCAATTTTCTCTAGTTTCATTGCTAGTTTAAATAGTGGATCATCATGTTTACCAAGAGAGTCTAATACTTCATAACAAGTTTGACGCATAATACTAGCACGAGGATCCATATTCTTATAAACACGGTGTCCAAAGCCCATCAAACGATATTTCTTATCTTTAACGCCTTGCATAAATTCGTCAACTTTTGACTCATCACCAATCTCAGCCAACATTTTTAATACGGCTTCATTAGCGCCACCATGTGATGGACCCCATAGGCATGAAATACCAGCAGAAATTGCCGCAAATGGATGTGTACCTGAACTACCAGCTAAGCGAACTGTTGAAGTTGATGCATTTTGTTCATGATCTGCATGTAACAATAAAATACGATCGAATGCGCGCGCAATAACTGGATCAACAACATACTCTTCACATGGTGTTGCAAACATCATATGTAAGAAGTTTGAAGAATAATCCAAATTATTTTTTGGATACATAAATGGTAAACCTTGGTTATAACGATAGCACATCGCTACAATCGTTGGCATTTTAGCAATTAAACGACGAATTGCGATTTTACGGTGTTCAGCATTTTTGAAATCAAAATCTTCTGGGTAAAATGCTGCCATTGCACTCACTGCACCAGCCAACATTGCCATTGGATGTGAATCACGGCGGAAACCTTTAAAGAAGCTTTGGAACTGATCATGCACCATGTTATGACGTAAAATCGCATTTTCAAATTCTGTTTTTTGTTCTTGAGTAGGCAACTCACCGTGCAACAATAAATACGCACCTTCTAAATGAGTCGATTTCTCTGCCAACTGCTCAATCGGGTAACCGCGGTAAAATAATTGACCTTTGTCACCATCAATATAAGTAATTTTTGATTCACATGACGCAGTTGCTAAGAATGCTGGATCATAGCTCCAAAAACCATATTTACCAAATGTACGAAAATCGACAACATCTTGACCAATTGTTGGTTGGTATACAGGAAAATCTACCACTGTACCATTGCCAAAATCGACCTTAACTGTGCGTTTAGTTTCAGACATGCTTTATTCCTTATGAAAGTTTGCTACTAATAATTTTATCAACCAACTGTTGAGCATGCTCATCAGCAAGCTGTTGTTTGCCTTGAAATAATAATAATAGATCACCGTCATCTAACTCAAGAAGCATCTGATATAATTTCAATTCATCTTCGTTCAAAAGTGCAAAATCACCACATTGGATAAAACGATCAAAATATAAATCAAGCTCTAACATCGAACGTCGCGAGCGCCATTTTAGTTTTTCAACTGCTACATAATCCATTATTATTCAATTCAATAACAAATATTAGGTAGAAAGTAACACCATCTACCTAATAAAAATTTTACTTAAGCCATGCGTGCTAGCATAGTCTCTTTAATACGGCTAATTGCGCGAGTTGGATTCAGATGTTTAGGACAAACATCCACGCAATTCATAATAGTATGACAACGGAATAAACGATATGGATCATTCAAATCATTTAAACGGTCATTAGTTGCTTGATCGCGTGTATCCGCAATAAAACGATAAGCATGTAATAATGCTGCAGGACCCAAGAATTTATCTGGATTCCACCAGAACGATGGGCATGATGTAGAACAACATGCACACAAAATACATTCAATCACACCATCAAGTTCTTTACGATCTTCTGGCGATTGTAATCTTTCACGCTCAGGCATTGGTCTATCATCAATCACATACGGTTTAATCGAATGGTATTGATGGAAGAATTGAGTCATATCAACAATTAAATCACGAATTACAGGTAAGCCTGGGATTGGAGCCAAAACGATTGGTTGTTTTAAATCTGCTAAATCAGTTAAACAAGCCAAACCGTTACGCCCATTAATATTCATTGCATCTGAACCACACACACCTTCACGACATGAACGGCGGAACGATAATGAATCATCTAATTCATCTTTGATTTTTACCAATGCATTCAGCAATTTTTTATCATGATCGCCAACTTCTACTTCATAGTCTTGAAAATATGGTTTAGCATCTTTTTCTGGATTATAGCGATAAATCGAGAATTTTATTTTTTTTGACATTGCATGCTCCTAGTACACACGTTTTGCAGGTGGAATATAATCCACAGACAATGGTTTAGTATGAACTTCTTTATATTCCAAACGTTGTCCATCTCTATAATACAATGTATGTTTCATCCATTTCTCATCATTACGATCTGGATAATCTTCACGAGCATGAGCACCACGAGATTCTGTACGCGCTGCTGCAGCAATCATTGTTGCTAATGCTACTTCAACTGTATTTAAAAATTCTAACGCTTCAACACGAGCAGTATTAAAGACTTTTGATTTATCTTTAATCACAACTTTTTTTGCCCGCTCATAAATTTCGCGCATTCTGGCTACGCCTTCATCCAAAACTTTTTGCGTTCTGAATACTGACGCGTGCTGTTGCATACACACTTGCATATCACGACGTACATCAGCAATATTTTCACCTTGCTCTACTTCAAGTTTTGCCATACGTTCTAAGCTATATTGTCCAGCATTTTCTGGCAGCTCTTTGTGTTCAGGTAAAGTTTTAACAAATTCAATCACGCTATTACCAGCAGATTTGCCAAAAACCACTAAATCCAACAATGAATTAGTACCTAAACGATTCGCTCCATGTACTGAGGCACAAGCACATTCACCAGCAGCATAGAAACCTTTAACAATCTTTTCATCGATACCATCAATTACTTCACCACGATAGTTAGTTGGAATACCACCCATCATATAGTGACATGTTGGTACAACTGGAATTGGTTGTTTAACAGGATCAATACCCAAGAATTGAATTGAAATCTCACGGATGCCTGGCAAACGTTGATCAATAACCTCAGCACCTAGATGATCGAGTTTCAATAATACGTGATCTTTATTTGCACCACAACCACGACCTTCATTAATCTCTACTTGCATTGCGCGTGATACCACATCACGAGAAGCCAAATCTTTAGCAGTTGGTGCATAACGCTCCATGAAGCGCTCGCCATTGGCATTAAGCAAATATCCGCCCTCACCACGTACCCCCTCAGTAATCAGTACACCAGCACCAGCCAGACCAGTTGGATGGAATTGCCAGAACTCAATATCTTCAACAGGCAAACCAGCACGAAGTGCCATACCAACCCCGTCACCAGTATTGATAAACGCATTTGTCGATGCTTGATAAATTCGTCCAGAACCACCCGTTGCAAATAACACTGCTTTCGCATGAATAATGTAAACTTGACCTGTTTCCATTTCCAATGCCGTAACACCGACTACATCACCATCTTTATCACGGATTAAATCCAATGCCATCCATTCAACAAAGAAATGGGTTTGTGCTTTTACATTACGTTGATACAAAGCATGCAACATTGCATGTCCAGTACGATCCGCCACAGCGCAGGCACGACGAACTGGTTTTTTACCAAATTCTGCCATGTGTCCACCAAATGGGCGTTGATAAATTTTACCATTGTCTAAACGATCAAACGGCATACCATAATGCTCTAATTCCGCAACTGCATCAGTTGCTTGCTTACACATAAACTCAATCGAATCTTGATCACCTAACCAGTCGGCACCTTTTACGGTATCATACATATGCCAGTGCCAGTTATCTTCTTCTGAATTACCAAACGAAGCTGAAATACCACCTTGAGCAGCAGCTGTATGCGAACGTGTTGGGAAAACTTTAGATAAAACAACCGTTTTAACTCCCGCTTCAGACAATTGTAACGCAGCACGTAAACCCGCACCACCGCCACCAACAACAACTGCATCAAATTTTAATATCGGTAAACTCATATTTTTATCCTCTTATGCCGTCCACAATACTGCGGCTGAATAGATTAATGAACCTAATAACCATAGTATAATTAACATATACAGCGTAACACGTGCACTGTAACTCTTGATATAATCCATTACGATATCACGCATACCAATCCACGCATGAATCACTACCGCAATCACGAGAATTTGGCTAACAATTTTTACCAAAGTACAATCAAAAAACGATTTCCATGCAGAAAATCCATCTACTGCCGCACAACTGCCAAAGCCAATAAATGCAATCAAAACTAGCGCAGCAAGTAACATAACCACCGCAGTAATGCGTTGCTGTAACCATGCATTAACACCATGCCCAGCACTTAATGATTTACGTAGTTTTACCATATCAAAACTCCCATAATAGCTGTCAACACCAAGCTAACTACTAGAACTAGACGAGCTGTTTTTTGCGCTGTAGCACGTTCCAACCCCATCTCGATATCCAAGAAAAGGAATCTAATTCCAGCACAAACATGGTGCATTACCGCCCAAATTAAAACTAAATAGATTAATTTCATCACTGGCAATCCCAAGATTGCACATGATTGATTATAAAAAGTTTGATCAGTTAATGTTTTATGTAATAAGAACAATACTAACGGAATCGCCAGAAACATTAAAACTCCTGACACACGGTGAAGAATAGATATTTTCGCCGTAATAGACATTCTTGATCCTAATTTAGGAATATCAAGATAAATGGGACGATGGTTTTGTTTCATCTCAACCTCATAAATAAACTCAATTAGCCATAATACTAGCTTATAGCGCCTACAATCGCCCTAATTTTACCATATTATTATAATAAACAAAGGTACAAATATAAAGATTATAACTAAATCATCAGATTAGAGAATTGGAAGGTAGGAAGTTAAATTACTTTTGCAGGTTACGCAAAACTTCAGGGATTTTGGCATTAGCTAATTCTTGAATCGCATCATCACCAGCGAATTTAGGTTTTGCTTTAATTGCTGCCCGATATTGTTCAAGAGCTCCTTTATAATCATTCAGAACAAATAATTCATTCGCCAAACCATAATGATAGCGTAACGGATTATCGTAACGATTATCTGAATAGAGAATTGCATACTGATCCCAAACATCGGGATCTTGCGGAAAATTATGTGCTAAATCCTCTAACCTGCTTGACATTTTAGAATAGTTTTTACTACCCAGTAAAAACTCTAACTGTGCCATCCAAATACCCTTATGATTCGGATAACTATCAATTGCTTGATCATAAACCTTATCTGCCAAATTATAATTACGTTGCAGTACTAGTTGTCGTGCTCTAAGACCAATTACCATGGGATTATTTTGATAAACTGGTGATTGAATCTTACCTAATGTTGCCACACTATTTGCCAGATTATTAGTCAAAAGTTGCACTAAAGATAATCCATATAACTGGGCTTCTAGGCTGACATAGCGTTTATTACTAATTGAACTTTGGTAGAATTTAATTGCATCTGTATTACTAAGCTGACGTACCCGACACTTCTCACGCGCCAAAAGGAAGTCAATACTATCTGCACGCATTTTCACAGGTAACTGATTTGCTCGTGTTTCAGCTTCGCTTAGTCTTTCTAGTGTCACTGGGTGGGTTTGCAAGAAAAACAGCGCATCTTTTGAATTAAAGCGATAGACATTTTGCATACGTTGAAAAAACTCTGGCATTGCATGCGCATCAAATCCAGCTTGGTACATTAACTGCTGCCCAACCCGATCAGCCTCACGTTCATAATCTCGTGAAAATGATAGCATATTTTGAACACCAATACCTTGCCCACTTTGGGCTGCCACCATTGCAATACCTGGATTTACTGGAGCTAAGAGCACACCAGCAATAAGACCAGCTAAACTACTCCATTGTGCACGATTTTGTAAGGTAATATTCCGAAAGATATGATGTTGAACTACGTGGCCAACTTCATGTGCTAACACTCCCGATAGTTCAGCTTCTGATAAAGTAGTATAAATTAAACCATTATTAGCACAAATATACCCGCCAGGAAGTGCAAATGCATTAATGTCTTTATCTTTAATGAGATAAAAATTAAAATTCTGCCCTGCCAATGGCGAGTAACTAACAAATTCATTGCCTAAATGATTAAGGTAGTCTAAACAGTCATAATCATCTACCATACCGCCTTGCGAATAGATACTTAATATAACCTGCTTACCTAACAGATCAGCCTGATATGGGCTAAGATTACTCCGATCACTATCACCTAAATCTGGTAATCCATCAATTCCATCTGCAAAGAGTTTATGACCACAACCACCCATAAAAACACCATAAGTAGTTGCGGATAAGACCTTCTGCAAAAAACCACGACGTGATACATCAATAAGAGTATCACGTTGCTCTTGTGGGGTTTTAGTGCGCGATTGATACAAACGCTCTAAACATTCTGCTAATGACTTCATTACACCCCCACACCCAAAATAACATTATATTACTGTAACTGTTCAGCAATACCCGTCAAATATTTTTGTTTCTGAGTTGCAAAATCTTGACTTGGCTGATTATTACCGTACATGTTCAAATTAATAATCGTTTGTGTCCCTTGTGGTACAATTTTCACTAAATACACTGGTTTCACTTCATTGCTAATTGCCGCAGATTCATTAGAGAATAATTTTTCCATAAAGCCAGGATCTGGATTATCTACTGATGCTTTTAATGGATACACATCATACTCACCATTACTACGGTTTTTATCAACAATACCCAAGCCAACACGATCTAGCGCAATTGCAGTACGCCACCATGTGCGATCAAATGAATCATTAACTACAACTTGACCATTTTGTACGCTGGCATTTTTTGGTGTTTCTTTAACTACCGCTGCGACTACTTTTTTGGCTTCTTCAGCTGGCATACCTGCAAATGACATAAATTGCGCTAGAAACTCTAATTCCAACTGTGGATTTGAGCCTCGTGCAATCCATTTAGTTTGCTGTTGATCTGATGATGCTTTGGATGAGGTATTAGCTAGCCCTGGTGATGCGCAACCTTGATACTCTTCATCCATTTGATAGTTAGTATCCATTACGACAACATTTTTACCATCTTGCCAAATAGTCACACGGTACATATACATTGAGTTTAAAGAGTACATACTACCCCAACCAATCCAATCAAATAACCCACGTAGACTAGCACCCTGTGGTACTGCGGTATTGCGGGATGCCCAATCAGTTTGCACCACACCAATCGCTGGATTTTGGTATTTAACCGTTAATCCAAGCTGATTAACATATGCTAATAACATCGGCCATACATTATTTACCGTTGTACTTTCCATGACTAGCCAACGCTGTGAACCTCCTGTTACTATATTCATGCCTTGAATATTATTTAATTGATAACCAGTTTGCATTTGCGCTGGCTGATTCATTTTATATACCCCAGATAATTCAGGTGTATTCATGCCAGGTGGCGTTGCCAGATTTGGAGTATCACGCGGTGCCGACGACGTAAATACCGCTTGCGAATCAACGCTACTACAAGATGCCAAAAAAGTTACAAAACACGCTACCACAAATAATTTAGCTGATTTATTATACATATCCCACCTTATTGTAATGAATTCAAGATATTTATCATTGGTTCTTGGAATTTTTTATCTAATACCGTCAATGGCAAACGCAATTCAGGAGTTTTCATTCTTCCTTCATGGAACAATGCCCATTTCACAGGAATTGGATTAGCTTCCCAGAAAAAACTATCATAAAATGGTACTAATTTCTGGTTAAGAGCATATGCTGACGTTCTATCACCAGCCAGTGCTAATTTACATAATTCAACCATTTGCACTGGACGTGAATTACTAACCACTGAAATAACGCCGTTACCGCCCAAAAGCATAAACGCTAAAGCAGTACCATCATCGCCAGAGAATAACATAAAATCATCACGTTTTAATGCCATTACATTTGCACAGCGCGGTAAATCACCCGTAGCATCTTTTAATCCAACAATATTGGGGAAATCTTGAGCCAAACGAATGGTCGTGCTATCCTGTAAGTTGCACCCTGTTCGCCCAGGAACATTATATAAAATCACTGGAAATTTAGATGCTTTTGCCGCTGCCGCAAAATGTTGATATAAGCCCTCTTGAGTTGGACGCATATAATAAGGTGTCAAACACATCAAATAATCAACACCCACAAGATTATTTACTCGTTCAATAAATGTTACCGTAGTTGCCGTCGATGCAGTTCCTGCACCAACAATAATTTTTACACGACCTGCAGCTTTAGCGATAATTCGTTCGATTAACTCAATGGTTTCTTTAGTTGAAAGATTTGCTGCTTCACCTGTTGAGCCATTGGCAATTAGACCACTAACACCACTTTGTACTTGCCATTCAACTAAATTATCTAAACTCTCATAATCAATACTACCATCAGCAAACATTGGTGTTACTAACGCAGTAATACATCCCTGTAACATATTTCTACCCACTTTCTAAAAAGTATAACTATTTTGTTGATTTTTTAAACTCGCACCCAATAATACTTCTAATTTATTTTTTGCCTCTACTCCAGCCTTATCTGCCTTAAAATGTATGCCAATACCAACTGGATAATCAACTGCAGACTTGGGACTTTGCCAACACACTGTGCCATTAACTGCCAGTGTTTCTTTAAAATCTAATAATGAAATTAGCAAAAAAACTTCATCATACATTTCGTAACCGATACTTTCACGAATAAATATACCACCATTTTTTAAATGAGGCATGTACATCCGTAATAATTCAGCCTTATTTGGAATAACAACCTTGATAATATTCATTATAACACCTTTATTTTTTATGTGTTTTATTACCTAGTTCAGGCGTTACATTAAGAGTCATATTTTTAATATAAATTTTAGGATTAAACAATTCACCATTAATTACAATTGGTATTGATACTGATTTTACCTTTTGTGCATTCTCAGGAAGAATACTTTTTATCATTACATTGTAATTAATTTGGTTGGCAGTAAAATCAACTCCACCACCACCATGAGCAAGAATAGTTGGCGAATTAAAATTAATTATCCCTTGTTTTGAAACACCACTCTCAAATTCAAAATCTGCTTCAAGCGCCGTAAAATTAGTCATACGTTGATTTTGACTACTAAATGCTGCCAAATTCTCAGGGCTTAAAAATAGGTTAAAATCAATACCATTAAAACCACCATTACTCACATTCAACTTAATTTTACCATTTAGCCCATTGTACAGGTCTTTATATAATTTAGCACCATGTACGGATGTATTAATTTGCATATTAGCACTACCGCGAATCGCTGAGACATTAAACAAATTATTAAACACTTTTTGCAAATTAATTCCCGTAACTTGACTATTGAATGCAAGATCATATGATTCATTTAATTTAGTTACTTGTACATTACCATGAATCTTACCATCATAGCTACTAGCTTGAATATTGGTAACATCTAATTTACCATTGGTGAGCGTAAAGCTTGAATTAACATCATTCATTACCAAATGTTCAAGATTAAGCTGCTTGATCTTAACATTGGCTTTGGCATTCATAACATCCAACCATGCAAATGCCAGCGGACTAGTATCAGCATAAAGCGGTAACAAGTCATTATCACGACCATCAATAAAATTATCAATATCAAATTTATCTAAATCACCATCGACTTCAACTATCGGCATGCTACTTTCACCATACTGATACAGTGCGGAAATTTTTGCAGGTGATTTATCTACTATACCACTAACATTTGCCTTAATTTGATTTGCATTACCATTAAAACTACACTTACCTTGTAGGCTACCGCTGGAAACTTTTTTTATCTGTGAAACATATTTATAATTTACTTTACATTGCTGATTATTAGCTAGCATACCATTTATTGATGGATTTTTGATCTGCATACCCAAGCTAAAACTATGTGATTTATTATTTGAATCAAATAATCCGCTCAAGTCTTCAGCAAAGTAGCTTTCGAAGTTTGCCGTTTTTAACTTCTGCAAATTCAATGAGATCGATTTGTCCGCATAACTCTCTTTACCATATAAGGTTGTTTGAAGTTGATTAACTGACAAACCATATAATGACAACAGTGCAGTATCTGCTACTAAGCTACCTTGATAATGACGTAAACCAACATGACCACGCACGGCTTCTAACCATAATTGTTGAGTACGATAGTCATAATGTCCACCAGATTGTAACTCAATGTTATAGCGTGGATTACGTAATGTAAATTTCATGTGATTAATCACAAAAGTATCATTATCTGGTTTTTTATCTAACTCACCAAACATCCCAAAATCCGCATTATATTTTGCTATTTTGAAATCTAATTTAACGGTAGGATTTTTTTTATCTAATTCAGATGCAATCAATGATGCATCTTTGATTAAAGGACTCTCAGCCTGATTTAAAATAGTCAAATTAGAAACTGAAATTCTCTTTAAATCCCTAAATTCTGATTTAGCTAAATTGTCATAATTAATCAAATCGGAATAATTACTTGGTTCAACATTATTCTGAAACACTGTCAAACCATTCATCGCAATTCTCCGAATACGATAATGCCCAACAATTAAATCCAGCCATGATAATTGGCAGTTGGACGTATTAATATGTAGCACTTTCTGATTTTTTTTATCAAATACAGTTAAATCTGCAATAAACAAGCTCAAGCCATGCCAAGAACGTGGCTCAATAGTCCCACCAATCTTTACTGAATAATCTTTACTATTAATTTGGCTAACAATCATGTTTTTTACAACATTCTGATCAAAAAAGTAATAAAAAAACAGCAATGGTAAGCCAACCGTTAATAAAAACACACCAAAAACCGACCAACCAATTAGGCGAATTTTAGCACGTGACAACCGCCATGAAAATTTCTTCATTTACAATTATTCTCCATATTCGTATATTGTAGATGTAATTTATCTACCTGTAGCGCTAAGGAATTCAAATCACCATTATTCACTATTACATCATTAGCTAATGCTAGCTGCGTTTCTCTTGCCACTTGCCTTGCCAAGATAGCATCTACATCATTCTTTTCTAAACCACTACGTATTTTTAATCTTTGTAGTAATTGTTCGTAATTACTATCAACAAAAATAGTTCGCTCTACCAATTCTAAATATTTGGGGCTACGGAATAAAAGTGGTACGGCAACAATCTTATAAGTACAGCTTGTTGGCTGCTGCAAACACTCTATCACTTGCTCATAAATCGCGGGATGGAGGATTTTTTCTAGTTTGAGTCTCAGCTTATCATCTTGAAAAACTAGCTGGCGCAATGCCTGTCGATTTAATTTATTACCATCAAAAACACCATCACCAAAAGCGTTGTGAATTTTCTCTAGTGTTTCGTAATCTGAATTAGTTAGTTCATGCGCAATTTTATCCGTATCAATAATCATAACATTATGTTTTGCAAAGAACTCTGCAACAGTAGATTTACCACTACCGATTAAACCAGTCAAACCAACAATCATATCACAACAACTTTAAAAAATTGGAAATAAATGAGCACCAAATAATAACGTTATTATACCCGCACCACCAAGAAATGGTCCGAAGGGAATTGGTTTGCCACTCTCGAGACTGCCACTAATTCTCATGATTACTGCATATATTATACCAAGAATAGAGGACAATAACAAAACACTAACTAAATTCTGCCATCCTATCCATGCTCCAATCGCAGCTAAAAGTTTAAAATCTCCATAACCCATCCCTTCTTTACCTGTGATAAATTTAAATAACCAGTACAGTGCCCATAAGAATATATAACCAATCACGGCACCACATACTGAGTTAGCTAATGAACCACTAAATAGACCATTTATATTACACAATAATCCTAGCCATAATAAAGGAAGAGTTATTTCATCAGGTAGCAAAAAAGTATCTAAATCAATTAACATTAATGCAAATAAGCATGAAACATACACAAATACCGCAGCTAATGTCAATACATTATTATAACAATAACTTGACAATATAAATAGAGCTCCAGTAACTATCTCAACAATTGGATAACGTAATGAGACCTTGCTATGACAAGAAACACACCTACCGCGAATAAATAAATAACCAAATAATGGTACATTTGACCACCACGGAACATAGGCTTTACAATTTGGACAATGCGAAGCTGGCTTCATTAAATTGAAACCATTATTATTTATATTAATTTTACACTCATCACCAACTAATTCTTGGCATTGCCTACGCCACATTGTATCAAGCATAATCGGTAATCGATAAACTACTACATTCAAGAAACTACCAATACACATTCCCAAAATTAATGATGCAACTAAACGAAAATAGATATTAGTTGAGAAAAGTTCCAATAATTCATTCATAAAACTAACCTACTACATCTCCAAGATGGAATAACGGTAAATAAATTGCCACAATAATAGCCCCCAAAATTACACCCAAAAAAACTATCGTTAATGGTTCTATCAAAGATAAAATAGTTTCAATAACCATTTCAAGCTCCTGATCATAATAATCAGCAATTGATTTCAAGAGCGACTCAAGTGAGCCAGCTTCTTCGCCCACTGCAACCATCTGATTCACCATAGCGGGAAAAACACCTGTACTTTCCATAGACTGAGATAAGCTGATACCAGATTCAACACCATGTTGAATATTTAAAGTAGCTGCACCATATAAATAATTGTCAACCAAAAAAGCGATTGAACGTAAAGCATTATTTAATGGTACTCCTGCGGCAAATAATAATGACAAAGTTCTAGTCCAGCGCGAAATTAATGTTTTTTGAGTTAAATCACCAAATAGCGGCACACGAAAAACAAAACTATCCATAAAAAATCTGAAATTAGGAATATTGCGATACATATATTTAATTCCAATAATCAGTCCCACTATCATTAAAATACCTAACCACCAATAATCAATCACGGCATGTGACAATGCAATAACTATCAGTGTCGGGGCAGGTAATGTCGCGTTAACGCTTTCAAAGACAGCCTGAAACTGCGGTACCACAAAGCCTAAAATAACTGATAGCACCAAACATGCAACAACTAAGACAATTATAGGATATGCCATAGCTGATTTGACACGTCTACGGACTGCATCAGATTTTTCTTTATATTCAATATAACGCTCCAATAAAGATTCTAAAATACCGCCTTGTTCACCAATTGCGAGAAAATTGATAAATAGAGGGTCAAAAACTTTCGGATAAGCACCAAACGACTCATACAAACTTAATCCATTTTCAACACCAAACTTAATATCACTCAAGACTTGATAGAAATTTTTATTTTCGACGCCATTAATAACAATATCAAATGCACGTAACAATGGTACTCCCGAACGGATAACCACAGTAAATTGCTTAATGAATACTGTAATTTCTTTATCTTTTATTTTCCGCTTGACTTTTTTCTTATCTTCACTGTCACGATTACTTTGCCCATATGACAATGCATGAATCTCATCTGGGCGCACTGATTTAACAAAGTCCCCCAACTTACGTTCATTCTTACTGACAGAACTATGTTTATCATTGCCACCAAGACTTAATGTTAAAAATGACCATTTAGATTTAACTTTGACTACCAGCGGTTCAATCGCGAGTTTGCGCAATTTAACTCTGGCAATTACCGCTGTAGTGGCTTCAATTGTACCTGTAACAATTTCGCCACTTTTTGAACGTCCCTCGTAGTGCCAAACTAGTTCTTTATTTTTGATTGCCATCCTAATTCCTAGTTATTAGTATTAGCTTCGACTTCAGCGATTGAAGTTAAACCTTGCCGTACTTTTAAAATACCACTTTGACGTAGATTTAAAATTCCCTCAGATCTTGCCTGTGCTGCTAATTCAAGAGAAGTCGCATTATGTAAAATCATTGTACGCAGAGCATCACTAATTGGCATAACTTCAAAAATACCAATACGACCACGATAGCCAGTTGAATGGCAGCGTTCACAACCAACAGGTTCATATGGTTGAAATCCGCTATCAATATCATCGTTAGTAAAACCAGCTTTCAACAATACATCCGCATCATATTTACCCAAAGTCTTACAATGTGGGCATAATTTACGCACCAACCGTTGTGCGATAATTGTCAAAATAGCATCGCCAACATTATAAGTAGGAATACCCATGCTAACTAAGCGCGTCAATGCCGAAGGTGCATCATTAGTATGCAATGTAGATAAAACTAAATGTCCCGTTTGCGCGGCTTTAATTGCCATTTCTGCCGTATCTTTATCGCGAATCTCACCAACCATAATAATATCTGGATCTTGCCGTAAAAATGCGCGCAATGCTACACCAAAAGTTAAACCTGTTTTTTCATTAATAGCAACCTGATTAATGCCTGAGATAGGAATCTCAATCGGATCTTCTGCCGTTGAGATATTACGACTGGCGCCATTCAATAAACCAAGACAGGAATACAAGGTTACTGTCTTACCTGAACCTGTTGGACCTGTCACTAGTACCATGCCATAGGGACGGTGGATGGTATCCATAATAATATTTTTTTGCCAATCATCAAAGCCTAAAGCTTCTATTCCAATACTTGCTGACTTGCGATCTAGTACACGTAAAACAATTTTTTCACCAAAAGCGGTTGGTAATGTACTAACCCGAAAATCAATTATTTGATTTTGAGACATTGATAGTCTCAGGCGCCCATCTTGTGGAACACGTTTTTCTGATATATCTAATTTTGAAACCACCTTAATCCGCGCCGCAATCTTATCTTTCAAACCTGACGGTGGGGATGCAACCTCAGATAGAACACCATCAATGCGATAACGTACACGATAATTTTTTTCATAAGGTTCAAAATGAATATCAGATGCACCAATCTGTACTGCATCATAAATTACTTTATGCACAAATTTTACAATTGGTTGATCATCATCACCCGAATTAACCATCCCATTTTGTACTTCATTTTGCCCATCATCGGCAAAACTCATACCGCCAAATGATTCATCATCTAAGCAAATCGTTTGAAAATAACTCGCACTATTTTGATTAAAGAGATTATGTAAAGAATTAGAATCAACTAAAATTAGGTCTACTGCCAATCCAGATTTAAAAGCGATCTGCTCATACCGTTCCTTTTGGGTAGGATCAACAACGCCCAGTTTTAAGCGATTATCGCGAATTGTTAATGGGATAACCTGATAATCAATCATCATATTAACGGGAATTACCTCATTTGGTAATGATTGAAGTGTATATGAATTAATATCAAAAATTGGAATACCATAAAATTGAGATAGTATCTGCATTATTTTTATGGATGTAAGGTCTGGTTTTAATTTACTCAATGCATCTATAATTGGTAAACCTTCATTCACCATTAGTTTAGATGCACAACTAATCTCATCATGACTGATCAATCCTGCTTGTAATAGGATTGTAAAAATACCACTAGATACAGCCATAATACGATACCTCTAAATGGATAAATTTCTTTGCTAAATATACCTCTATTTTAACATGCACGATATCTCAACAAAAAAGTATCTACTAGCGAGTTAAAATCTTAACCTTAACCCGTTCAACACCAAAATCATTCGCTTGCATAATTTCAAGGATAATATTATTCATACGAAAACAGACACCACTTTTGGGTATCATACGTAGATGTTTTAATATCAATCCATTAAAACTTAATGCATCAAATGTGGCAGGTAGATTAGTGTGATATAGCTCATTAAATTCACGAATTAGCACGGCACCATCAACAATGAATTCAGTTGGCGAATGTTTAATAATAAGAAACTCTTTATCTGGTGCATCGGTTGTGAAATCACCAAATACCAATTCAAGCATATCGGCAACACTACCAATACCAAGTACATCGCCATACTCATTAACAATACCAAAAATGGTCTGACGCTTTTGCTGTAAATAGGTAAGTTGCGCCATTATCGGTAAAAAGTCTTGAATAAAAATCATTGGACGAACTAATGCATTTAATGTCTCGGCGGAAATTTCATTGGCATCATAATTCAATAAATCACGAACGGAAATGTAACCGATAATATTATCAATTGTATCACGATAAACAATCAATTTACTATGGTGAGCAGCTCTAATCTGCTGTAAATTATCTGCCAGATCATCATTTAAATTAATCATTTCTACTTGACGCAATGGAATTACAATATCTTTAATTAATAAACGTTCAAACTCCATTGAGTTTTTCATAATCATACGGTGATGGTCAATAAAAGGAACACGTTTATCTGCGATGATTGCTTTTAAATCATCTAATGATGTACCATCTGAGTCACCAACTCCAATTAAACGCGTGAATACGTAAACAATACGATCAATTAGCCAAATAACTGGACTTGACAGCCAAAAAATATAATAAAGTGGAATTGAAATCCAGCGTAACACTTGTAATGAAATTTTTGATGCGATAATCTTAGGTGCTGCTTCAGAGAAAATGATAATAATTAACGTAACAAATAATGTTATTAATGTCAACATCATATGCCCACTATTAGCGAATTCTTCCAAAAATAACATCGTAGATAGTGTTGTTAGTGCAGCGTTAAACAAGCTATTACCAAATAAACTGAAAATCAAGACTTTTTCTAGATTCCTTTTAAGTTTTAATGCATAACTTGCCCATAAATGCTCACGAGACAAACTAATTAAGCGGTGTTCAGAAACTGCTACTACCGCCGTTTCTAGACATGAAAAGAGACTGGCAATTAACAAAACTATCAACAATATCAGGAAATAAAATGCATACATGTATAATTATCACTCTAAATCAAAATTATGACTATTATACTATAAATACAGAAATGGAATATGATGAGACCAAAAGAAAAAGGTCGCATATAGCGACCCCTAGAGACAATATCGAGAATTAGAATGTATGTGAGAAACCAACTGCTGTTGTTGCATTATTAGCCCACACAGAACCACCAACTTGGTTCATAGTTTGATCACCTGGGTTATTTCCTTTATACATACTTGTTGAAGTGTTACCCCACCATACTTGACCAAAGTTGACAAAGGCAATCGTACGTGGTGTGATATTCCAGTCAAGCTCGGCAACCATTTGTTGGTAACCAGTACCACCAACTTGATTATTACCAGCAATTAAATCCCACGGAGAACCACCGTTCATCATATTAGCACCATAAACATAACCAATTTTTGGTGTCCAGTTATTGATATGCCAACCTAATGATAAACCAGCCTCAGCAGTACCTAAGTTAGCCGTATTCAAAGAGCTCCAGCCACTACCTTGAGTATTTACATATTGACTATTTACATTACCAATTGCAGCATTTTGTACCCACAAGTTATTCATATTACCATTACCCGCTACAGAAAAATATCCGTAACCTTGAGTAATCTGACCACCGACACCGACAAACCAACTATCAGGATTATTGTATGAGAACTCTAAACGTGAAGCATAAGCATTGATACCTGATACATTACATTGATTAGGGTTACCAGATGGGCAAGGATTCGCACCATTTGCTGTACCGCCTGGACCTAAACCGCTAGCAGTACCACCATAAGTTTGATATACACCAGTATTTTGTGCAAGTTGTGTATTCAATGTTACACCAAACTTACCAGGCTGCCATGCCAGACCAATACCATAGATAGGCGCATCATTATAACCAGTCTCATCATTAACACTGTTCATACTATTACCATTAGCACCACCAGTATTAAAGTTACCATCAGAGTTAGCACTGATATAAGCATTGAAGGAGAAGTTACCCCAAGTTGGTGAATCGAAACGTACTGTAGTAGGTAAAACTGCCATTACGCGGTCATAAGTACCCATACCATTGGCATTACCACCATTATAAATATCTACTGCACCAGTATTGGTACGGAATGTATTTGATAAGTTACCAATTCTGACACGACCCCAACCACCTTGTAAACCAATATAGCTATCTGAAGAAGCCAGAACGTTAACAGCTGAAGTTGACTGACCACCACCTTGAGTTTTGCCACCATTTGGATTACCAGGAACCCAGCTACTACCAGTAGTATTTTGATATGCAGTACCAGTAGCAATATTTAAGAATTGCTCAACCTGCCACACTACCGCAGTTTGTCCAAACACTTGGTCTGTACCACGGATACCCCAATATGAACCGTAATCTTGAACTGATGTCAAACCTGGCTCTTGCATATTTCCTTGTGGGAATTGATCATTTTCAATCGCTGCAGAAACACGACCATACAAAGTAACATCGGCAAATGAAGATGCCGCTAATGTGCCCAAAACTACCGCCAATATCTTTTTCATATCTGTAAACTCCTAGTGTAGAATCTATAACTTCCACACACTTTCAATTAAAATGTGTTTAACTATAAAAGAGTGTAGAAATGTTCCAACACTCAAAATTTATCTCGTACCGTTACTTTATCACAAACAATCGTAACCATCAATAAACAATCCAAGAAAAACCTATTTTTTATCGTTTTAAAAGTAAAATAGTTCATTAGTGTTGCAACAGCGCAACAATTGCACCAAAGATACCCACTTATATACCTATCTAATCCACTCGACCAATTCACAATAAAGCTACATGCAGCGACCACAAATACTACACTGAATTTGTCTGCAACTTTCATAAACTAAACAATGCTATAATAACGCATAATAATTTAAATTAAACCTATTTTGGAGAGATCAAGGATGCTTGATCATAAAATAATAAAATTTCAACAAGTCAGCAAAACTTACCGTGGCAACATTACCGCCATTAACTGTTTAAGTTTTGATGTCGAAAAAGGTGAGTTGGTATTTCTTGCGGGTCACTCTGGCGCAGGAAAATCAACCATTCTAAAATTAATTGCTGGGACAGAAGTTGCTAATTCAGGCAGTGTGATAGTTAATAATATCGACCTTGGTAAAATTAGTCAAAATTATCGAACGTTTATTCGGCAACATATTGGAATTGTATTCCAAGATCACAAAATTCTATTTGATCGTAACGTCTTTGACAATGTTAGATTACCACTAGATATCATTGGTACATATTCAGAAAAAGAAATTCACGAACGTGTAGCTAAGGCATTGGATAGCGTAGGTCTGGAGCATAAAATTAACGCAGCACCAGAACAGTTATCAGGTGGTGAGCAGCAACGCCTGTGTATTGCCCGTGCAGTTGTTCATCAACCAAAGATTTTGCTTGCCGATGAGCCTACCGCAAATTTGGATCGTGGCAATGCATTAAAAATTTTGGAATTATTCAAACAATTCCACCAATCTGGTGTAACAATCTTAATTTCAGCACATGATGAATCAATTCTAGGCGACTACGGTAAACGAATTATCCGCCTAAGTAACGGACAATTTAGAGGTTAATGGCATGATAAAATTTAATCACCACATCAGAAGTTTTAAACAGGCGTGGCAAACTATTCTCTTCCATCCATTTGAGCATTTGATTAACATCGTGGTTCTCGCATTGGTTATCACTATCTGTGCAGCTGGATTATCGCTCAATAATAGCTTAGAGACATGGAAGCAACACAATATAACTTATCCACAAATAATGGTCTACATGGATACTCGTGCCAGTGAGGCGGATATTGATAGCGTACAAAAAAATTTAGTAAAAATAGGTAAGCCTATCGTTAACGATTTCAAATACATCAGTAAACAACAAGCATTAACTGATCTACAGAACGACTCACGCACTAAGGATATCGCTTCGGATGTAATTTCAGCGGATAATAATCCACTTCCTGATATGATTATTATCAATACTGGCGTTGCTGAAAGTGATGCACTAAGTAAATTAAGTATGCAATTAGAACAAATGCCATTAGTAGAAAAAGTACAAATTGACATCAACTACGCAAATAAAATTAGCTCGTTATTAGGATTTGCCAAAAAAATAACTTTTTCAACACAGATTTTGTTCATTTTGGTGCTAAGTTTGGTGATATATAATATGATTCGCTTACAAATGATGTTAAAAAGTGATGCCATCAATGTATCGCGATTGATTGGTGCTAGCGATAGTTTTATTATGCGACCACTAATTCATTATGCAATATGGCAAGTAACGCTTGCAACTGCTGTAGCTGGCGGTGGTATTTACTTACTAACCACCAATTTAAACTCAATGTTTACACATTTTAATAATCTTTTTGGTAATGGATTTAGTCTACAAATTTTACCATTACAAGAGTTTATAATCTTATGGTTAACTCTATTGGTATTCACGGTATTCACCGTATTTTTGGCTGTGCGCTGGGTCTTTAGAAATGGTAAATAGATGATGAAACTTAGTGATTTTGATTATTATCTACCAGAAGAGTTAATTGCGGCTGAAGCGTTAAGTGAGCGTTCAGCTAGTCGCTTACTGGTAGTAGAACCAAGTAAATTATCCGATCAAACATTTGCCAATATCATAGAGCATATTAATGCGAATGATCTGCTCATTATCAATAACACCAGAGTAGTTAAAGCACGCCTGTTTGGGCATAAGCCAAGTGGTGGCAAAGTTGAAGTGATGCTTGAGAGGGTCGTTAACAATAATGAAATAATCGCTCATGTGCGTACCAGCAAGTCAATTAAACTAGGAATGCAGATTTTATTACCTAATGATGTGTCAATGGAGGTAATTGAGCTTCTTGATGGGATATTCCGCTTAAGAGTCAGCAACACTCCTGATATCTATGCTTATTTAGAAACATGTGGTAATCTACCATTACCGCCCTACATGCATCGAAGTGCTAATCAATATGATGAGTCGCGTTATCAAACTGTTTATGCCAAACATAATGGTTCAGTAGCGGCACCAACAGCAGGATTACACTTTACGCCGGAACTATTAACCCAGATTGAGGCTAAAGGGGCAAAAATTAGCCATGTAACACTACATGTTGGTTCGGGAACCTTTAAGCCCGTTAGTGTTGAAAATATAGCTGAGCACAAAATGCATAGTGAAGTTTTTAGCATTAGTCAAGAAACAATCGACTTGATTAAACACACCAAGCTCAACGGGGGCAAAATTATCGCGGTTGGGACAACTAGTCTACGCACCCTAGAAACTGTTGCTAAACGTGGCTTAGTTGCTCAAAATGGTGAAACAGACATCTTTATTACACCAGGATTTAAATTTGAAATTGTTGATAAATTAATTACCAATTTTCATTTACCCAAATCGACACTCCTTATGTTGGTGAGTGCTTTTAGTGGTAAAGAATTAATTACCAATGCATATCAACATGCAATTAACAATAAATATCGCTTTTTTAGTTATGGCGATGCAATGCTATTAACACGCGGAGAAAATAATGAATGATAAAACCACTCATTTCGGGTTTAAAACAGTTGAGGAAGAAAAAAAATCTTCTCTAGTTGCAGATGTATTTCATTCGGTTGCTGGTAAGTATGACATTATGAATGACATTATGTCATTTGGTTTACACCGTATTTGGAAACAATTTACTTTTTATACTTCAGAAGTTAAAACAGGTGATAAAGTTCTTGATATTGCGGGTGGTACTGGAGATATTACAAAAGGGTTTAAAAAAATCGTCGGCGAATCTGGCGAAGTTTGGCATACGGATATTAATTCCTCAATGCTAAAAACTGGTCGTGACCGCTTAATTAATGAAGGTATATTAACGCCACAATGTCTGTGTGATGCCGAAAAATTACCATTTCCTGACAACTATTTCAATGCGGTATGTGTGTCATTCGGTTTACGTAATATGACTCATAAAGATATTGCACTAGCCGAGATGTGTCGCGTATTAAAACCTGGTGGCGTACTAATGGTATTGGAATTTTCTAAGATCTATAAGCCACTAGAAAAATTCTATGATTTATACTCATTTAAGTTTCTTCCCATGATGGGGAAACTAATTGCTAATGATGCTGAAAGCTATCAATATTTAGCTGAATCAATTCGTATGCATCCAGATCAGCAAACATTACAACAAATGATGTATGATGCTGGATTTGCCAAAGTAAAATATCACAATTTAACCTTTGGTGTAACTGCATTACATAAAGGTTATAAAATCTAATTATGGACAGATTAGTTGATAATTTTAATTTATAACTAAGTAAAATGAAAGCCAGTCCTCAACCATTCGCTGGCTTTTTAATTAGCATATCCATTATTTCACTATCCAAATTATGCGCTTAAAACTTTCTTTAATATCACTACTTATTTGTTGCTGCTCTGTAGAAGCTGATGATCTAACATCAGTTAAGCAAACTACACCATCCCCAATAATCACTAATCAGGTAATTTCACTTGAGAACGTTGGACTTGGATCTGAAAGTGCCCCAGCAAATAAATATACTGGTGAATCTACGCTTGATGAACCTGAATTTATCGATGACAATTCATCTCCCGATGGTGGTGACGCTGCAAATGTACCTCTTGCATCATATATAATGACAGGGTTTAATCTAGACCAACAAAGTGCAGGACGCTTAACCAGAAGTAATGGTGGTACAGTACCCTTTACCGATAATAACTTTTATATCATGGTTGGTACGGATAAAAAGCTCAGTAGTGACTGGGTTGTTGGCGGCTATTTACAACAGAAACGTAATTTCCCTATTCAACAGAATAATGCTGATAATCCAGAAAATAATGGTTACTTTGCTGCCAATAATAGTACCGAAGGAAGAGTTCAAGGAGTCTATTCGACTAGTTTCGGGCTAGTTAATGCCATACGTCTAGATTTATTGTCAGGTGCTTATGGTGGCTCAGCGAATGTACCATTTGACCCCACACTACGAATTGAAGATTTTATTCGTTATACCACCCAATACAACAAAATTTTTTATCAATTTACTGGTGGACGCTTCCGTTACCGCACCGATCACTCATGGGATGCACGCGGTTTTATTGGGCAAGGCTTTCAATTTTCTCCACAGAATACTTATGAGATATCCTTTATCCAAGATTTTTCTAAAATTGGAGATGCTAATGGATCACCATTACTAGTCTTTGATAGCGATGGCAATTCATTTTTCCCTGGAATAGTAAGCAAACAATATCTAACCAATAGCTATACTCATGTCTTTCACAACAAGACTTCATTAAATTTCAATGCCAATCTAGTTGGAAGTACTTATTACACCAGTAATTATCAAGTTGGTTTTGAAGTAGAAATTGGCTATCGTATCCCATTCTAGTATACCTCATTCATAATAGTTGAATATTCAACTATTATGTGATATCATCATGGCTTAGAGTAAATTCATAATACTATGGTAGCCATCAATCATGATCCAGCATTCAATATTTAGAGAAGTTGATAATTTATCACGACACATCAATAACATTTACGAAAATATTTTTAAGAAATATCATTTACACCGTGGGCAATTTATCTTTATTAGCCGAATTGTTGAGAATCAAAATATCAATCTAAAAGATTTAGCTAGAATCACTCGTGCCGATAAAACCACTGTCACTAAAGCAGTACAAAAATTAGAAGAGAACCAATATATTACTAAACATATAGATGCAACAGATAATCGCATAACTCATTTACATCCAACAGAATTATGTATTGAACTTTATAATAAAGTTATATCCGAAAAGAATAAATTTTTGGAAGCCGTGTTGAAAGATTTTCCTACTGCAGAAGTTGCGTCTTACATTCAAATGACCAAAAATCTCAACAATTATTTGGATAAAGTTATTGGAGAGCATAGTACATGAACTATATCGGTTATCAACAAGTTAAAAAAATACAACAACATCTAAAAAATGGTGGTGTAATCGCATATGCAACCGAATCATGCTACGGTTTTGGCTGTGATCCATTCAACTATAACGCAATCAATAAGTTACTAAAGATAAAACAACGCCCTAAAACAAAAGGTATGATCGTAATTTCAGGCAATAAGAAAATACTTACGAGAATAGTTGCATGTGATTTGAATAATCCAGAATTTGATCGTTACTGGCCAGGTAGTTATAGCATCATTCTACCGACAAAAGATGTTGTTCCCAAAAACTTAGTTGGTAAACATACCAAAATCGCGGTTAGACTAACTAAACACAAACAAATTATCCAACTTAGTCAATACTTACACATTCCACTAGTTTCAACGTCAGCGAATAAATCGGGCATGAACGCTATTAAGAACTATCGCGAATGCGTAAATAAATTTGGTAAACAGGTGATGGTAATCAAAGGGATAACTAATTTTGCAAAACGTCCATCAACAATAATTGATTGGGAAACTAAGAACATCTTACGTGGGTAAAACTCAGGATATGAAAATTAATAGTTCAAAAATACTACATGATTTAATTGCAGATGATAAAAAAACATTTGTCTATATTGCTGGATATGCAATTTTCATATCAATCTTGTATTTAGCATTACCCTTATCAACACAATTAATTATTAATCGTATTACACATACGGCACTAATCCAGCCAGTATTAATCATCAGCTTGATTCTGATTATATTGCTTGCACTAGCAGGTATCCTCAATGTATTACAAAAATATTTATTAGAAATGTATAAACGTCAGTCTTTTGTTCGTATTACAAGCACATTTTTTCTAAAAACAGCCTATGCAGATAAACGTTATATTAACTCTCATCTGGATAATGAATTAAGCAGCAAGTATTTTGAAATCTTTAACATTCAAAACAATCTGTCAATATTGGTTATTGAGGGATTATTACTAGTTTTACAAATCGTCGTTGGGTTTATTATTTCTAGTTTCTACCATCCGTATATTTTCATTGTGAATATCATAACCTCAATTATCATCTATGCGACATGGAAAATATTCTATACCAATTCGGTAAAAACTTCGATTATTCGTTCAGAAAAAAAATATCATGTTTATTCATGGTTTGATAGCCTACTGCAAAATAGTAGTGAATTAAATAATCCTGCCATGCGTGATTTCAGTATCAGCAAGGCAAAAACCTTAATTGCTGAATACATCTCTGCACGAGTAGCGTATTGGCGATTAATACTCGCACAAATTATTATTCTAGTAGTTTTATCATCTTTGGTTATGTTATCCATATTTAGTGTTGGTTCATTTTTAGTTATTTCTGGGCAATTAAGCTTAGGGCAATTAGTTGCAGCAGAAATAATTTTCACTAGTTCAGTTTTTAGTATTAGTAAGCTAGCTACTTATTTTGATCGTTACTATGAGTTAGTATCTTCAATTGATAAAATCCATTATCTTCTTGATGTGCAAACTACTGAATTACCCACTATAACCTCGCCAACTAATAACCTAGAACATATTCTCGAATATCGCAATGTAAAGGTAATCGCAAACCAACATCAACAGTACCAGTTTGATATAAAACTTGGTACAAATTCATTACAATATATTAAAGTAGACAATGAAGAACAAGCCAACCAATTAATTACATTAGTCAAATACAAGCGCTATCTCTACGACCAAGTTATACCATTAGATCAAATGGAACATCTTGAACAGCAAGTCTATGCGCTTGAGAACTTAGATATATTACCAACGGCACTAATTTCTTACCTAGCTAACATAGTAACTCCAAATGCAGATGATTATTGTAAGATCAATAATTTAATTAATCAGCTAGCACTTCAAAATATTATTAACGATTTACCAGAAGGCATAAATAGTACGATAACTAATAAATACCAGATCTCAATGCGCGTGATTATTTTATTGAAGATTATTCATGCACTGATGAGTAATTGTAAATATATTGTAATTGGAGGACTAGTTAATGTACTGGAAGATAAAGATCTTGCTAATCTTGAACTAGTTTTCCGTGAACTAAGTAAACATCTCATTATTATTAATTATAAAAAGTCATAACATGAATAATAAGTCATCGTATACACAATCATTACAAGATATAGAACATACTTCGATAAATAAACACGTACCTAGCATAACGGTAATTCTATTAATAATTATTGTGATTTTTTGCTTAAGCTTATTTTTACCATGGATACAAACCTCATTTGGTGCAGGTACTATTTCTACTATCAAACCAGAGGATCGCCTACAGCCAATAGTTGCAACGATTAATGGTAGAATTAAACAATGGTATGTACAAGACGGTAGCTATGTTCATCAAGGTGACAAATTGGTTGAATTAGTCGATTTAGATCCAGACAATTTAGAGCGAATCAGTGATGACATAGCATTCAATCAAAGCCGTGTAGAGGCATTGAAATCTGCAACCAATTTATCATATAAAAATTATCTCCGTCAAAAACAATTATATGCCGACGGTTTAACCTCACAAAAAGAACTCGAATTTTCACAAATTGCATATCAAAAGAATTTAGCTGATTTGCAATCATATAAATCTACTTTGGTGAAGTTAGAATCTTCACGTAGTAAACAACAAAGTCAATTGATAACTGCGATTAAAGATGGTTACATTGTTAATACTCGGGCTAGTTCAGGCACTGAGGTAGTTAAAGTAGGTGATCCTCTTGCGAATTTCATACCCGCAAATATCACTCCCGCTGCGGAAATTTATGTTAGCGGGAATGACATTCCACTAATCAAAGAAGGACAGAAAGTACGACTAGTATTTGATGGTTGGCCATCAGTACAGTTTAGCGGTTGGCCATCAGTTGCTATCGGAACATTTGGTGGCATAGTTAAGATTGTTGATTATGCGGCAAGTAAAAATGGACTATTTCGAGTAATGGTTGTTGAAGACCCTAGTGAACAACGATGGCCAGAAGATAAGTTTCTGCGTTATGGCTCTCAAACACAAGCTTATATCCAACTCGGTAAGGTAACGCTAGGTTATGAAATTTGGCGACAAATCAATGGATTCCCAGTATCTAGTAAGAATAATGAACCACAACAAAATAGTGATAAAAAATAGGAACTCTATGAAAAAACTCGTACTCTTATTCATGTTATCCAATATTGCAGATTCATTTGCACTAGACAATAAGTTAAATTTGGCAATGCTTGATAATGGCTTAAATCGCTGTTACCCTAAAATTCTTAATTCGGTATTACAGCAAGAAATCAATAAAAGTAAAACCAAACAAACTCAATCACCATTTGACACCAAACTAAATGCCTATGCACAACAACGTGCTGGTAGTACCTATAATACATCGTATCAAAAAATCGAGTTTGAAAAAAGATTCTATGATTCCCCTATTTCTGCCTATACGGGTTTTGATATTTCCTCTGGTTACACACCACAATACGATTCCGCCCAAATTACATCTACCCAAGGGCGGCAATTTGTAGGTTTAAAATTTAATTTATTAAATGGCTTTGCTATCGATAAAGATCGCCTCGAATTATATAACGCAATGATTGAAGAAGACAAAGCTAAATATGAGGTTGAATTAGCCAAATTACTAATCAAAACGGATGCATTAAAAGCTTATATTGGCTGGTTAGTCGCAGGTTATGAAATGCAGGCATATCAAAAGCTACTTGATATAGCTGAAAAAAGGCAGAAAAAATTAGAATCACGTCTTAAACATGGGGATATTTCCGAAATCGCAGTTAAGGAAAATTATAATTATATTCTAAAACGCAAAGTAAAATTAATGAGTGCTAAAGATTATTTTAATCAGTACTCCCAATCATTATCCGTTTATGCAAGAAACGCGAGCTGTGATATGATGGTTCTGGATGAAACCATGTTACCCAAAAAGCTACCGAGCCCAGTTGAATTGAATGAAACTAGTAGCGAAAAAGAAATTAATAGTGCTATTACTAACCGACCAGAATTTAAAATTATTGATACACAGCTACAGCAAATACGTAATCGCCAAAAATTAGCAAGCACCGATTTGCTACCGAAACTAAATCTAAATGTGCAATATAATCAAAATAATTCTGATACCACTTCAACATCATATTTCAGACTCAATCAACAAGAAGGAGTTGCAAAGTTAGATTTCTCATTACCACTAGAGCGTCGTTATGCAACAGGAACCAATGAGGAGGTATCCAATAATCTTAGAAAATTACAAAATGAACGTCAATTATTAATAGACCAAATATCATCTAAATTACAAGCGCTAAAATTTACCGTCAATAATACCGCATCACAGTTGCAAATCTCAAAAGATGATTATAATATCTCAAATCAATTATTAAAAGCTGAAGAGGTTAAGTTTATGAATGGTGATAGTAATTTCTTTATGATTAATGCGCGGGAAGAGAATGTAACTAACTCATATCTAACATTATTATCCAATTTATCAGATAACTATAAATCATATATTGAATATAATTTCTTGAATGGACAAAATGTAAACTTGACTAATATTCAGCTTGAAGGAATATAAAAACGCTACAACCACCCGTACTTAAGATATATTTTTCTGATTGGAACACTTTAAACTAGATTGTATCTACAATAGTTGGTACAATATAGCCTTAATTATCAATGGTATAAAAAAGGTCATAGAATGTTAAATACGTTTGCAATTAAAGCAATTAATTTATTACTGCAAGCTAATCCAAATACACAAAATGAATTACAAAAATATGCCACCAAAGTTGTCACTTTAGAATTACCTCTTATGACACTACAGTTTATTATTGCATCAGATGGAACTCTTGAAGCAGAAACAACAACCCCAGATTGCACAATAAAAATTCCTTTGGCGGCAAGTAGTCATCTAATCCACCATGATGAAGTTAAAACCTATCGTAGTTTAGAGATTACTGGCGATAAAACTTTAGCCAAGGATTTATTAACAACTTTGGCATCAATTGAGACAACCAATGTGCTATATCTAAGTCAGAATCCAGTATTAAATATATTTGCACATAAGCTTGAGCAATTAATTACCAGTATCGTCAGCTATGCCAAGTTAGTTGCCAATAATGCAACTCTTTCGACTAGCCAGTATTTACAATACGAGGTAGCACTAATTGCCAATAAATATGAAATAGATGAATTCTGTACACAAGTTGATGAACTACGGGAACGTTGTGATTTATTAAGTGTTCGAGTTAATAAACTCACGAACAAATAAAGACAACCAATCAGCACTATTATCGTACCAAACACTATTATAAGACTACTATGAGAATATTTCGTTTATTTAAAATTATCCTTACTTTCAAACGTTATGGATTATTCCAAATCCTCACCATCAATGATAAAACCAGCCGTTTTGCGGGTATCCTTGCATTTGCACTGTGGTTTATTCCGCAAAAACATAAAGATAAATCATTGCCAGTACGGGTTAAATTAGCCTTTGAACATCTTGGTCCAGTTTTTGTCAAATTTGGACAATTATTATCAACCCGCCCTGATTTAATTCCGAGTAATTATATTGCTGAGTTGGCACATCTACAAAGCAAAGTACGACCATTTGATACCAAACTATCAAAACAAATTATTGAAAACTCAATCAATAAACCGATAAATGAAGTATTTAGTGAATTTATTGATACACCAGTTGCATCAGCGTCAATTGCACAAGTTCATCGTGCACGCTTGGCAATAAATAATCACGAAGTCGCAGTCAAAGTATTACGACCAGGAATAGCCAAGATTATTGACAAAGATATAAAAGTCTTAAAACTGGCTGCATTAGTCGTAGAGAAATTATTTAGCGATGGAAAACGACTCCGCCCGCAGGAAGTAATTGATGAATTTGAGACTACAATTCATGAAGAACTAGATTTTTTACAAGAAGCGGCAAATAGTACTGAACTCGCACGTTTACATAAGAACGATAAGCGGATTATTATTCCAGATGTGTACTACGATTATACCACCAAAGATGTTATTGTTATGGAGTGGATGAATGGGATTACTATCTCGGATATACCAGCACTAAAAGCCCAAGGAATCGACTTAGAAAAACTATCTCATTATGGTGTTGAAATATTTTATACCCAAGTATTTCATTTTGGTTTTTTCCATGCGGACATGCATCCTGGTAACATTCTTTGCTCTAATGATGGGCGCTATATTGCACTTGATTTTGGGATTGTTGGTTGCTTATCTGATGAAGATAAACGCTATTTAGCTATCAATATTCTGGCATTCTTTAACCGTGATTATAAAAAAGTAGCAATTACTCACGTTGAATCTGGTTGGGCACCCAAAGATACACCAATTGAACAATTTGAAAATGCGATTCGCGCTGTCTGTGAACCAATTTTTAATAAGCCATTGGCACAGATTTCCTTTGCCCAAGTCTTAATTAAATTATTCCAAGTTTCGCGCCGTTTTGGAATTGTTGTTCAACCACAATTAATTTTATTACAAAAAACCATTGTCAATGTTGAAGGGATGGGGCGAATCTTAAATCCAGAGTTGGATTTATGGAAAACCGCAAAACCAATTCTCAATAAATGGCTTCGCGAACAAATGGGCGTAAAAGGGTTTGTGCGTAATCTAAAATCTGAATTACCACACTGGTCATACGTGTTACCAACTATACCACGTAATTTCGCAACCGCATTGACTAAACTTCAAGAAACTAGTGATTTGAATCAAAACTATAATAAACTAGTTCGTGACTACCGTCGAATGAGTGGTTTGCTCGCGGTAATGGTTATTGTTTTAACAATTATTCTGGTAATAAAATTATGACAACCTATGGTTTAATCTTTGATAGTAATCGCTATCAGTTCGCAGAAATCCAAGCCCAAGAAAAAAAACATATTCAAGTTCGCTTGCTTGATGAAAAAACAGATAAAAAAATAAAACCTGATAATTTAATCATCACATTCCAAAAATCGTTATTAGATACTCAAGTCGCAGTTGAATCAATTCGTGCCGAGTTTGGTCTTGACTTATTATGGGAATTATCAAGTGACAAACACTATTGGTCTTTGGACGAATTAAGTGAGCTTTATTTTGCAAATAATGAGATTACCTCTTTACTTGGTTTATTCCTAGCAACTTGCGAACCAGCCATTTTCTTTAGTTATCAACATAGTGAGAAACTACTCAAACGTCATAGTAGTGAAGAGATTACCGAACGAAAAGTTCAATATCAACGCCAACAAGAATATCAACAAAAATTTAATGCAATTTATGATGCATTACTTAAATTGGAACAGCCTAACTGGGAAATTAATCCATTAATGATGCTACATAAACCTGATAAAAACTCATTGGAATATAAAGCACTAAATAAAGCTAGTAAAGATTTAAAATTGTCATTACTTGAATTGCTTTTTAAACTCGGATATATCAACTCAATTGAAGAATTATTAGAGAAAAACTTTATTCGTCAATATTTTCCAAATGGTACGGAACTAGCTAATTTTGAGATTGTTGATCATGCACAAGATTTACCCTTAAATCCTGAACGCCAAGTATTTTCAATTGATGAACTAATGACAACTGAGATTGATGATGCATTTTCTATCTCCAAACATAATGATGGCTGGTTAATCGGAATTCATATCTCAGCACCAGCTTTGAACCAAGATTTATTAGATATTGCGAGTGAGCGTCTCTCTACAGTATATTACCCAGGACATAAAATAACTATGTTACCTGAAAATGTCATTGCTCATTATAGCCTTGATCAAGGTAAAGAATTACCTGTCGTGAGTATCTATTTTGTTCTTGATAGTGAATTAAATATTCTTGAACATTATTCACAACTTGAGCGCGTTATCGTTAAGGATAATTTACGCACTGAGAACCTTGAGTTATATTTTAATCATGACAATTTATCGCAAGAACATGGCTATCCATATGAACAAGAGTTAAAATTGTTATATAAATTTGCACTAAAACTCGAAGAATCACGGGGTAAGTCGAGTGTGAATCAATTAATGGTTGATTATAGTTTTGCATTTAGTGATGATGGTAGAATCCAAATTAAACCACGTCTACGTGGTAATCCAATTGATAAATTGGTTAGTGAACTAATGATATTAGCCAACTGTAGCTGGGGACGAATGTTAACTAATTCATTTGTGCCCGCAATTTATCGGGTTAAACAGCCAATGCAACCAGTAGTCATGACATTGACACCCAATTCTCACACAGGACTAAATGTTGATTATTATACATGGGCAAGCTCACCACTACGAAGAGCCGTCGATTTAGTCAACCAATCACAAATTATTAGCTTATTACAGAAACAAAAACCATTATCAGCAACTGATTATGCAGTGGCAAATGTGGTTGAGAATTTTGATGATGTTTATGGTAGTTATCTGAAATTCCAAGATAGTATGGAACGTTATTGGTCATTACGTTATTTAGAGCAAGAGAACATTACTAAAATTAAAGCAGTATTCACTTATCGTAATAATGTACAGCTTGATGGAATTCCTCTTGTCTTAGATGTTAGCACCATTACCAAGGCACAACCAGCAGGTAGCGAGATTTGGTTAAAAATTGATAATATTAATTTTGTTAACCAAACTTTTGAGTTTAAATTAACAACTGAATAAAAAAAGCACCTCAACGGTGCTTTTAATTTAGATCTAACTTATTTTTTACGTAACCAGCGAACTAATAAATCACCAAACATCTGGATAACTTGTACTAATACAACCATTAAAACAACGGTAATTAGCATCACATCAGTTTGAAAGCGTTGATAGCCATAACGAATCGCTAAATCACCAAGACCACCACCACCAACAGCACCCGCCATTGCGGTATATGAAACTAAAGCAATTGCCGTCACGGTAATACTAGCAATTACACTCGGTAAAATCTCTGGCAATAAAATATGCCAAATAATTTGCCATGTAGTTGCGCCACAGCTCTCCGCCATATGGAAAATTCCATTATCAATTTCTTTCAATGCATTCTCTACTAAGCGCGCAAAAAATGGAAATGCACCAACCACTAATGGCGGAATAGTTCCTTTAGCTCCCAATGATGTACCTAATAACATGGTAGTTACAGGAATCATTACAATCAATAGAATAATGAATGGTATTGAACGTAATACATTAATAATAAATGACAGTACATTATAGATAGGTCCATTTTGCAATAACCTACCCCGACTAGTCAAAAATAAAACTAAACCAATTGGAATACCAATTATCGTACTAAAAAAAACTGAGAAACCTAACATAAATAATGTATCAAGTGATGCGTCTGAGATTTCACTCCAATCAACATTAGTTAATAAGTCATTAATTATTGCTATTGCCATGATACATCTCCTAATAAATAGTCTCGTAGTGAACACCAAGTCTGGTCATCACTGATTTGGCTAAACTTAAGCCATCTTCACCACCCTCAAATTCAACCAATAATTGCCCAAACGGTGTATCTTTAATTCTACCCAACTCACCGCGTAAAATACTAAATTCAACATTCGCTTCTTTAGCAACAATACTTAATAACGGCTGATAGGTCGTTTCACCAACAAAAGACAATAATAACAAATGGCGATTAGCATTTTTCTCAAACTGGTAAAATTGCTGAACATTTTCCAGATATTTATCGGTTTCTTCTTCAACAATTAATTTACGTGTTAATGCCTCACGTGGATGTAATAAAACATCAACTGCATTACCCAATTCAATAATACGCCCACCATCAATCACCGCTACCTTATCGCAAATTTTACGTACGACTTCCAACTCATGAGTAATTAACGCAATAGTAATACCTAATTTACGATTAATCTCTAATAATAAGTCCAAAATACTGGCAGTAGTTTGCGGATCCAATGCCGAAGTTGCTTCATCACTCAATAACAGTTTTGGTTTGGTAATTAGTGCACGTGCAATACCCACACGTTGCTTTTGCCCACCCGATAGACTGGCTGGATATTTATTAGCAAAATCTTCTAAACCGACTAATTGCAACATTTCTTGTACCGCAGCTTTGATTTGCGCTTTATCATGATTACCATGCAATATCAGCGGTAATGCCACATTATCAAAAATAGTTTTTGAGTTCAATAAGTTAAAATGCTGAAAAATAACCCCAATCTGTTGACGTTGAACTCTTAATTCATTCGAAGTGATTTTAGTTAAATCAATCCCATCAATAATAATTTCGCCACTATCTGGGCGCTCTAATAAATTAAGACATTTGATGAGCGTTGACTTACCTGCCCCAGATTTTCCTATAATCCCAAAAACTTGTCCAGCTGGAACTTCAAAATTGATATCATTTAATACCTGCTGTGTTTTACCCTGATTTCGATAGCTTTTATATAAGTTTTTTACTTTTATCATTATACATTTTCCTATATGTAATATAAACTAACACCGAATTAACCTCGTAAGCTAACAATACATAAATCTAACAACGACAAGCTATATATGTAAGAATACGCTATAACAATCGTCCCTAAGGTTTATAACTAACTGGATTTAAAAATGAAGAGAATGGAAGAAACTGAGCAAAGTATAGTAACTATATACGCATGGTTACTCTCCGTTTAGCCGCTAACATTATCTTTGGAACTGCGCAAGCAGGAGATCAAATCCAGTTCCATAAGCAAAATTATAACTCACTTCAAAATTAAGATGGTAATATTTTTCAGATTATTTACATGATAATAACTTAATCAACTAATTATTTAATTTTCACGCGGTTTTTTATCCAAATTAATCGATAATGAAATAAACTTAAATACTCGTCAAGAGATTAAAATCAACTACAATTATGTGTTCAAATAAATTAACTAATCACTAACTATATTCAACTATGAAACTCATTAATTCGCCAGTTACCAGCTTTGATATCAATGGTAAAACTATTTATATCAAACATGATGAACTACTTCACCCTGATTTAAGCGGAAATAAAGCACGTAAGCTAGCGCATTTTATTGAGCATGATTTGCCACATATTGACACATTGGTAAGCTATGGTGGTGTACAATCAAATCTGATGTTTTCTCTGTCGGCACTGGCAAAATTAAAAAAATGGCAATTTATCTATCACAGCTATCCACCGGCTAAAACCGCGTTGCAACAAACTACAGGCAATCTTGCCCAAGCTCTTGCGAATGGGATGCAATTAGTTACCACACAACAAAACTTACGTCAAACTGTATACAATACATATAATCAGAAAAATCAATTGATTATTGAACAAGGTGGCGCGCAACTAGAGGCGGAATATGGAATTATTCAACTAGCAAATGAAATTCGTCATTGGGCACATCACAATGGTTTCACAGAGTTAGCAATTTTTTTACCATCTGGTACTGGTGTTAGCGCTTTATATTTACAAAAAAATTTGCCCGAGTTTACTGTTTATACCACTAATTGTGTAGGCACCCCAGAGTATCTACAACAACAATGGCAAGAATTAGCACCAACAAATCACCAACCAACAATATTACCCAATTTAACCTACCGCTTTGCCACACCAGATTATGAGCTTTGGCAAACATCCCAACTAATCAAGCAGTTGAGTAGCACTGAATTTGATTTGGTCTACGATCCTGTGGGATGGCATATTTTGCTGAATCATCTTCAGCAAATTAGTGCACCAATTTTATACATACATTGCGGTGGTTTGATCGGTAATTTAACGATGTTTAATCGCTATAATTACAAGTATAAAATTGACTAAGAAATGATTTATTTATAAAAATTTCATGCCCTAAATTTTAGGTGTAGAATAAATACAACACAATAACATTATTAAAAATAACCCTTTGTTTATCCTTAATTGTTTGCATGTTTTTTAACATTTATTTAATCATTGTTTTATTCTTCTTTATAAATAAGGTTAAATAACCATAAAAAATTTGACGCCTTAATTGTAACTCTATACAATCACTCATTATAAGGTTAAAACTGTGGTTACTATCGTAATATAACAAGCGCATCGCTGGCTAGTAACTACACTCAAATATAAATAAGGAAATTTAGTAATGAAAAAGATTCTTGCAGTATTATTAGCAACATCATCAGTAGCAGTGTTTGCTGACTCTTTCCAAGATTTTAACAATAACGTGTATGCTGGTTATAACAATATGTCTGTAAATCAAGGACAATTTGGTAATATGACTTCTTGGACAATTGGTTCAACTATTCAAACTAAAAATGACATTTGGGTTAATGTTGAAGCAAATGACTCGGTGTATAGCCAAAAAGCCTACATTGCAAACAACGCTTTTGGTCCTTTAGGCTCTAATTATGCTCAAGCACTAGTAACTGGTAAAGTTGGTTATGCATTCCAATTCTTTGGTGATAACGATAATGGTTTCCAAGTTATCCCTTATGCAACTTATACTTATGGTACTACAATGACATTCTTAAATCAGTACTATGGTGTTGGTGTGAAACCTGAATATCGCTTGATGAATAACCTAAAATTCTCTTTAGATATGACTGCATATGATTTAACTCAATCACCTAGTGGTCCAGTATCTGCGTTAGGTCCAACTGAAGTTAACCCTGCTCTAGCTGGTCAAAACCAATCATTAGGTTATACACAAGACTTCCGTTATACTTTGAATCCAGAGATCCAATATGATATTGCTAAGACAATACTAGTTTCTGCTGGTTACAAATATGACCAATCATTCAATAGCAACACACCAAATTCAGACGGTAACTCGACTGTATACGCAAAAGTTGGTTACTTATTCTAAAAAGTTTTGTCTCTAAGGAATCGTCTCTGCGGGGGCGGTTTTGCTTAGACAAAAAGCAAAAGTCGATCATAGTTGGTCGACTTTTTTTCATGTGTAGAGGCTAATTTCAATACCGCTTAGCTATTCTTGAAATTTATTGATATAGCATGGTAAAATAATTGCCAATAATTAAAAAGGTACTATATGAAATCGCTAAAATTCTTATTGTTATGTACAATGGTTGGGATAATTACAGCTTGCTCAACTGAAGCATCATTTAAAGTTAATCAACAGCTCACTTCTCCATATGTAACAGATGCAGAAAATCAAAGAAATGATGATGCTGCGCTAGAGAAAAGATTGAGTGGAATAATATCTGATCAATTACCACAAAGCAAAATTAAAGTCGTTGTAACTAATTTTGATGTTCTATTGATTGGTGAAGTTGTAAGTAATAGCGATAAAGTACAAGCGGAGACTATTTGTAAAAGATGGCCGGGTACAAAACAAATCTTTAATTATCTAGAAGTATCAGATATACCACAAATTAATGTAAGTTCTTCATTAGCAGATAGTGTAAAAGACCGTATCTCATCTCAATATGATATCAATATTACAAATATAAAAGTTACTGCTGCCGATGGAGTAGTATACATCATGGGAACTAATATTGGTAACTTAACAGCACTACAAGAGGCTATCAAAGGTGTTTATACTATGCCAGAAGTTCACAAAGTGGTTAACCTTGAACAACGTGGTAATCTTGACTATACGATAGACTAAGCATTACCTCTTCATTCTAATAAAATACCCTCAGTAAATCTTGAGGGTATTTTGCCAACTAAAGACTCTATCTAGATCTGCTCAGCAATTAACTTAACCCAATTACCAAAATTATCAGCAACACGATTTGCAGCATTCACCACTTCACTATGATCGTGTTTGGTTGTCGCGATTCCCGTTGCCATGTTAGTAATACATGAAATGCCCAAAACCTGCATCTTAAAGTAATTTGCCACGATTACCTCATAAACGGTTGACATACCAATAGCATCGGCACCAAGGGCTGCAAATGCACGCACTTCAGCACGAGTTTCATACGTTGGACCTGATACACTCAAATATGTACCTTGTTTTGGTGATAAATTAATTTTGGTTGCAATATTTTTTGCCAACTCTATCAATTCAAATGAATATGGCTCACTCATGTCAACAAAACGTGGACCTAATTCTGAATCATTATGACCAATTAGCGGATTATTACCCGTAAAATTAATTTGATCATCAATAATCATTAAATCCCCAACTGCAAAATTTTTATTTGCACCGCCCGCAGCATTACTAACAATTAAATTCTTAACACCCAAGAAATGTAATACTGTTACAGGCAAAACAACCTGACTAGTAGGAATACCTTCATAATAATGGAAGCGTCCCTCAAGAACAATAACCGTTTTACCATTATCTAACTGTGCCAAACTCAAACAAGCCTTGTGCCCCACCACATTGGAAGCGGGAAAACCTGGAATTTCTGCATATGGAATAGACTGCAATACTTGTACTTTTTGCGTAAATGTTCCTAGACCAGAACCAAGAATAATCGCTGTTGTAGGTATTTCAACATTAAATTTTGAATTAATAAAATTCGCCGCAGTTTTTGCTGCCTCAATATTAAGATTAAGCATTTTTGAACAATCCTTTTGACTAATGTTATTATAAATATTACCTAATACATTACATCGTTATTATACCTCAACCACTGAGCCAACATGGTTTTTTATAGTCAGTAACAATTATTTATACAAAACACTTGACAACACAGGCATACCCATGGCATAATCACTACCTAATCAATCGCGGGGTGGAGCAGCTTGGTAGCTCGTCGGGCTCATAACCCGAAGGTCGTTGGTTCAAATCCAGCCCCCGCAACCAATTAATTCAACACCTTACCTAACATAAAAAAATAAACCTTAATAAATTGTACTTACTTTTTGTACTCAAGATCTGTCATGGCGTAACAGTCAATATTGTAGCATCATTATTTTGATGATATTTGAAATTTCTCCCGACTAGATATTTAGCTATATCAAGCAATTTCCAGCTATACTTGCCAGTATCAACGTCAAACTTAAACGCTATTATATTTTTACCTGCATCAATCCTACGCTTTAGCGTTCTATCAGAAATTCCCATAATATCACAATATTCCTTTCTATATATTTCATGTTTTTTATATTTGTTATATAAAAAATTATAAATAAATTCAAGCTCTTCATCTGGTATTTTCGGCATTATGATTCCTTTCATTTTTAATTAAGTTTGGTAACTTTGTATTGTTATAAAATATGAATTATTAATAAACCGAATTGTTAAAGATCAAGGTTTGTTTTTATTTATTATCATATAAAAAAAGCAAATATGCTAAAATTTATCATTAAAGCTTAAATGCAGTATGATTATTTGTTATTAAAATTTATTATAATAATGTACATAAAGTTTAATAATAACGATATTATACATAATTAAAACATTTTGTACAAGATAAAAATGGAAAATAGTAATTTATTGGAATTGCAAAAGGCTCGTAAAAGCAATCTGAAAAATCTTATAAATGATTCTTATGACGGTTCAGTTGAGGCTTTTGCTGCGCTTGTAGGTAAACATAAAAACTTTATCTACTCATTATTATGGGATGTTGAAAATCCAAATAACCGAAACATAACCGATAAAATGAGTCGACTATTCGAAAAAATACTAAATTTAGAAGCTGGATATTTAGATCGTCTTGTTGGGTCATCATCAATTGGCGATTATACGTACATAAAGTTCTTAGACATAAAAGATTCTATAGGGACAGAAAAATTATCAATATCTGATGAAACTAGCTTTCCAATAATTGTGAATGATTTATTTAAACGTAATTTAGTGGCAGATGATCTAATTGCGGTTAGAGTTTTTGATAATAGTATGATTCCTTTTTGTGATTTTGATGATGTTGTTATTATTGATAGATCATTTCGAGAGCATCAAGAGCAACAATACTATTTGATTCGATATAATTTGAAGTTTTTTATTAGACGACTTGATTTTGGTTCTGAGGGCTATGTTTTTAACATCGAAAATAGCCACTCTGCTCATTTGAACACAATTAACACTGAAACTGACAAAGATAAGCTAGACATAATAGGTATAATAGTTTTTCGGTTTCAAAGCAGTAATAAATTTATGAGGTAAATAAAAATGAAAGGCTTCTTCTTAAATGTTAAAAAATTCCTTACTTTGGATATTTCTTCGAAAAAAAATAACAATGAAGTAAAAAAAAGCTTACGAGATACGTGGGAAACATTTAAAATTGATTGTAGTCTTAATAAGTTAAAGATATCTTATTTTATATCAGTTATTCTGCTGTCTTTTGTGTTAGCATATACATTAGTTAATTTTGCACCACTCTCCAATGATGACAAAGCTTATACTGGTTTTTCAATATTTTATATAGCTTTCTCAGTAATGGTTAGCCCCATCATCTATAATCTCTTACTAACAATTGTGTTATTTTTTTCTTCTATTTTTGGTAAGGCAAAGGAAGAAACAGAAAATAAAGCAGACGAAACCACTATTGAATTGAAAAATTCAGTTATACCAATCAATCATTATTTATTTACATTTCTTATGGTGTACTTTCCTTGTTTTTTAATTCTATATTGTATGAAATTTACAGGCGTACATTGGAATGCGGTTTACTATATGTGTGCTACATTTGTTATTGCTTTTTCTGAGATTGAATTTTTTGTTATTGCATCATATTTACTTTTGGAGCTAACCAGAGATAAAGCATGTCACTATAATTTAAAATACAATACAGTAAAATAAAAAAGCATATTTAAAAGTAAAGCCTACGCGTGATCACTTGAATTTATTTAAGAATAAAAATTGTGGAGAGGAGTTTTTATGGGAATAGTTGAAATTTTCTCTAAGCGCCAAAAACGTTTAAATGGAAAGCAGCCAGATATAATTAATCATAATGTACTGCCTGCTAAGTTAAGAGTTCAAATAGTACACATCTTAAGGGATACTTTAGGACGTTCAGACCAATTCCGTGAGATACATCAAGTATATCAACAAATCAAAAGTATAGTTTGCAGAGAACATGGAGTATTTAATTTATTATTAGATTATCAGCCGAGTGTTATAGATGAAATATGTAATAGCATTACTAGACTTGAAATTGATATTGTACTTGATATTATTGAGCTTTCGTTTAGAGCGTCTCAGCATTTAGATGAGACACGGTATCGTCAGCAATGTGCAACATTAAATTCAAGTGATGCAATAGATGAATTAAATGAGCGATTTAAAGAAAATGCAGTTGGCTATAGATTTGAAGGTGGTCAACTAATTAGAGTTGATTCAACGATAGAATATCAGGAAGTAACTAAACCAACGATATTTTTATTACATAATGATGCAAGGTTTAAACCAGTATGCGATGAATATATGAACGCCCATGATCATTATAAAAAGGGATTAAATAAAGAGTGCATGAATAGCTGTTTAAAGTCATTTGAAAGCACAATGAAAATTATTTGTGATATAAAATCTTGGAAATATACGCCTAAGGATGGAGCAACTAAATTAATACAAATTTGTTTTGATAACCAACTTATTCCAAGCTATTTGCAGTCAGAGTTTACGGCTCTTAGAGCGGTACTAGAAAGTGGTATTCCTACAATTAGAAATCAAGTATCTGCTCATGGTGGTACGCAAAATAATATAGCAGATAGCAAGTTGTCACGATACGTACTACATTTGACTGGTGCTAACATAATTTATTTAATTGAGCAAAGCAATCTTTAGGTAAAAATAACATGACACTAGAACGTACCAATGAATATTTAATTAGTTTACTTCATGAGTTAATTAATCTACCGCAAGAGACTGAATGGCTCGAATTTAAGACCAATAAAGCTCAAGCAACAAATATTGGCGAATACATCTCTGCATTATCAAACTCTGCTGCACTCAAAGGCAAATCTCATGGTTATATGATTTGGGGTGTTGATAATGATAGCCATGAGATAGTAGGAACTATTTTTGACCCATTTGCTGAAAAAATCGGCAATGAAGAGCTAATTAATTGGCTAATACAACGGTTATCACCACGAATTTATTTTTGTTTTTATAATGTAGATTATGATGGTAAGCCAGTTATCATCCTTGAAATAAATAGCGCGAGTAATACTCCTGTTAAATTTACGCATACAGAATTTATTCGTATTGGTAGTTATAAAAAGCCACTCCATGATCATCCTGAAGTTGCCAAAACATTATGGCGGATTTTAGACCAAACGCCATTTGAATTACAGCCTGCGGCGGAGCTTGTAAACGAAGATGAGATTTTACAATTACTGGATTATCCAGCATTTTTTGATTTAATTAATCTGTCGTTACCTGAAAACCGCAACGGAATAATTAGCCGTTTAGCTGATGAGAGATTAATTGTTGCTACTGCCATAGCTGGAAAATGGACAATTACTAATTTAGGCGCAATTTTATTTGCTAAAAAATTAAAACAATTTAGACATCTTGAGCGTAAATCAGTCCGCGTTATTTTGTATCAAGGTAATAGCCGTCTTGAAACAATCAAAGAATTTGAATTAAATAAAGGTTATGCTTCTGGTTTTGCTGGGCTAATTGAATTTATAAATTCACAACTTCCGCATAATGAAATAATTGGTACGGCATTGCGCAAGAGAGTGTTAATGTATCCTGAATTAGCGGTTCGTGAGTTAGTAGCCAATGCCATCATTCATCAAGATCTAACCATCACTGGTGCAGCGCCAATGATTGAAATATTTGCAAACAGATTAGAGATAACTAATCCTGGTGCACCAATAGTTGATGTTATTCGCTTTTTAGACACGCCACCGCGCAGTCGTAATGAGTTAATGGCGGCGTTTATGCGTAGAATAGGTATATGTGAAGAACGCGGTAGCGGTATTGATAAGGTGGTTTCACAAACTGAAGTTTATCAACTGCCAGCACCACTATTTACTGTAATTGATGATAATACTAAAGCAACGCTGTTTGCACACAAAGAGTTTAAAGATATGAATACAGACGAGAAAATTCGTGCATGTTACTTACATTGCTGTTTAAACTATGTTAATCATGAATCAATGAATAATGCGTCACTTCGTAGGAGATTTGCGTTGGGAGAAGAAAGCAGCGCCTCTATTTCTAGATTAATTAAATTATCATTTGAGAAAAATTTAATAAAAGCCTATGATGATAATGCTAACCGTAAATCGCTGCGCTATATACCATTTTGGGCTTAATTACTCTCATTTGCTGGTCATTTGCAGGAATTGATTGATTTCATGGATTATTAAGTTGTAATGTAAATAAAACAGTGTGTTATGTCGTTGATTTCATTTGCAAGATAAGTTTATATATGTAATATTTAGTTGCATATGACTTCAACCAAATATTACATATATTTCTTAATTTAAATATGAAAGTATTGTATTTTGCCAATTTTTATCATGTATGACAAGATCTCTAAATCTAGAGCTATAAATTAAATGAGTTGCTTCGTGAATAAAAACGAAATATGTGATTACAGCCCTTCCAAAACAGACCATACTTTATAATAAACATCACCTTTTTCATCTCCCATTGCAGTCTTCCATATATTTTGTCCATTACTTTTTAATACATGTCGAACATTTACAACAGATTCATTTTTTATATTTGGCAATATTTTAGATAATTCAGTTGAAGCAATTCTTGGTACACCTATAAGTCGTAACATCATTGCATCATCACTATTGACACCGTAATAGACTCTAGCAGGAAGATTACTTAATTCTTTAAATTCATCTTCCGTCATCTCGCTAGCCATTGGTGAAAGCAATGCTGATAATCCCCATGATGCTGTTTGAGTAATTTTTCCATACAAACTTTGTCCACATTTTGTAATAGCTTCATCCATATTAATATTTCCAGTTTTGAAATAGTTTTCTGCAATATTCTCAATACTTTTTCCATTTACCCAATCTTTGATAACCAATGATATTGTATTGCCATCTTGAGTATTTGTTTTTCCTTTTATATCATCAAAGTTATCTCTTAACTCAGGAATTTTGAGTAAAATACCTACCATTTTCTGTAACTCAACAGATGTATTGCCAAACAACTCTTGATTCCAGCTATTTTTGCCAATGTCTTCTTTCCCTGAATCTTGTAAAAGTTGAATTACACTTTGTAATGAAAATCCAGTTGAATCAACCAACTTGATGGCACCCTTATATTTAGGGTCTTGCATATAAGTGGCATAGTTTTCTACGCCTCTAATAAATTTATTAGACCAAGCTCTATTTTGTTGTCTCAGTTTCTCAAAACCAAACGTTCCTCTAAGCACCTGTTCGATTTGCGCAATAAAATTTTCTGATTCACCCATCTGTTTATAGGTATGTGTTAGATACTGAACAAAAGCTGACCATGTCGGTTGTTGATATACAATTTTTCCTAAGTCTTCAATATTCATATTATTGGTACTTTTCATTGCCTCTGTAACCATCTCGATTAATGATGAGTTCAAAGCACCTGTTTGCTTATTGATAAAAGTTCTTAATTTTTCAATCTCTGTATCATTTTTGGCAACAAGAGCAATTATCCCTATACTATCTTGACCAACTCTTCCTGCTCGACCTGCAATATTCCAAAAATCTTCTGGGGGCATCTCTTCTGCATGTGTAGAAAAATATTGATGCGATGCCATAACTACTGCACCTACAGGAAAATTCATCCCTTGTGCTATAGTTGTAGTAGCCACCAATACATTTATCTCTCCTTTCTCAAACAACCATTCCATCAAAGTACGGACTTCATCTGAAAATCCTGCATGGTGTACGCCGATTTTATAATTGAGTAAATCAATAAGCTGAAAAGATGAACCAAACTCATAAGATAAAAATTTTTGTACATATTTAATATTTTCACTTGGAGTTACTAGATTACTTTTAATCTTAATTTCTTCTGCTAATGACCAAACCCATCTAACTTGTCCATGCATTGCAATTACAGAATCACGCTCTTTTAATTGATTAACAACCATAGTGGCTAATTTTGCATTATCATTGACCTGACTAAAAGTGTATTGGTCATTATTTTCAAGCATCATAATATTTTCATCAATTGAGATACTTGGCTTACTTGTATGTACTGATTTGAATTTTAAATTAAATCTACAATGGGAAGTACATCTAGAATCGCTTTTTTCTGCATAAACAATCCCTATTGCTCTCTCATTTGGTTGCCAATCTATAGACATATTTATATCATCTGAATTTGCACCACCAAGCCAAGTTGCTATCTCTTTTGCATTTTCAATAAATGGTGTCAGTAATAAAAACTGTGCATTTTCACACTCTTTATTGATATTCGCCAATAATAACTCTAGCTTCAAACCTCTTGTTGCATTTTGTAAATTATGAGCTTCATCAACCACCACAAGAGTTAATGGTCTGCCAATTTTGCTTTCCCAATCTTGTCTGAGCATCAAATCTAGCTTTTCAGGGGTAGTTACAAGAACTTTAAACTGACTATTTTTGTCATCATTCTGTAATATACTCATCTCAAAACCATCTACTTCAAGTGCAGGACTAACTTGTTCAACAGATATTCCTAATGGCTCAAAATCATTTCTTATTCTTCGTGTAATTTGATTGACTAATGCTCTTGTAGGTGCCAAATATGCTACCCATCCATTTTCTGTATCAAATTGATTGAGAGCTTGAAGAATCCTAAATTGAGCTATCATGGTTTTACCGCTAGAAGTTGGTAAACTTACGACAACCGCTCTTCTACTTGAACCCAATAGACCCTCTTCTGCCAAGGTGTGTCTTTGCGGAGGAAGAACATCAAAAAGTGCATTATCACCACGACCTCTATCAACAAGTTCTTTAACAAATTTTGTCACTCTTGAATTTACAGCACGAGTGACAGTCCATATAGCATTTTCAACCAGCTGTTTTGATGTGTGTGTCAACAACCTTGTAACTGGTTCTAGTTCTAACATTTGAACTTCATCACAAACATTTATTGCTCTATCAAAGTGAGAATCTAAAATTTGTTGAATTTGAAAATTACCATCTACTTTACCATCCGTAATATACAATGCCATTTTTTCCGCTGCTGCTGCCAAATGGTATAAAATAATTAACTCATAACCATCATGTTTTTGTTTTGATTGTTCTAAAAATATTTTCTCATACTGTTTTTGAGACTTTCTTAGCTCTGCAATATTTTCTAATATTCTATCTCTATCTTCCCAACCCTTTTTGCGAATCAATCTAAGCCAAATATCTATAATCGTTGCTAATGTTTTTTCTTTCCAGTTTTCACTAGATAAAAGGGTTTCATCCCAACTTTGTTGTTTTAAAAGTTTAGATGCACTTATTCCAATATCACCTAAAACAGCGAAGCAACTGTATTTTAATGTGAAGAGTAAATGTTGCAGTGTAATCTCAGATTGTGGTAAAATTCTACACAATCTAAAAAGCTCTGCCGATATTTTTTTAATCTCATTTTTATCAGAATCACTAGATGATAATAAATCAAATAAATGAAGTTCTAGAATATTAACAACTCTTTCAACCTTACTAAAGTCAATATCTATACTTATATTTTGTAGTTCTAGAGATAGAATGAATTTATTTATAAGCCTATTTACTTCTACTCTTTCTTCTGCTATATGTTCAAGTAACCAATTCCCAATCATTGGTCACCTCCTATAGCTAAACTAGCAAAATCAGTTAATAAATGAGGTAAATAATAAGCGAGCAGTAAAGCTTTTGTGACTGTTCCATTAAAAGTATTTCCAAGTGTTGTACCACGACTTTTTAAGTCATCTTCATTTGCTATAATATTTGGTCTAACTAAAACTCCAACAAGATACATTCCTTGATTTGCATTTTGTATTAAATGCCGAAATGCTTCATTAAAATTAGCCTCATGTTCTGTATCTTTACATCTATGCACGAGCCATGTGATTAATGTCATGAGTCGTGTTAAATTAGTACCAATTGTTTCAAGTTGATGTGTCATACCGCTTCGACCATACATTACATGAGGAGGATACTGTCCTTGTATAGAAGTCTTTACTTCTCCAAATAACAGTTTTTGCTGTCCGTCATCATTAATAAGTCCAACAATATCTGCACCGGGCAAACTTGCATTTTCATTTCGTGTATCTCTTGCATTGTTCCATGGGAATGTAGCTCCAAGCTCTTGTTCAAGTATAGCTTCGGAAAAGGATTCACCTATTGCCCAATCTCTTTCTTCTTGATTGACAGAATTTAAAAGAGAATTCAAGTTTTCCATTTCAAAACCAGTAGTAGCAAGTGGTCTCAAGTGATTTTCTACAGTTCTCATACCATCTGTATCTTTTAATCTATTTCGAACATTGTTTTTCATGAAATTTAGGTATGTATCATTATTATCTACATTATAACCTTTCCACTCCGTATTGTGATTAGCACTGGTATATTGTAGATTAATCATATATTACCTTAATATAATAAAAAGTTAAGTAATAAAATTTTATAGCGTAAAACATAATTATACCATTAACATAACGCTTGGTTTGATACGCTTTAGCGCTGGCTGCGGGTATGGCGGGTTTTGCTTGCAAAACTGGGTTTCAGCGCTAATTAATGCTATATGCTTAGGGTTGTCCTAAGCCTTATTTATTCGGTACTTTGTTATCTAATTACAGATAACAATATAAGCCTGTTTCTTGCTCAAATAATGGGATTAAATCCTCGGCAAAAACTTCATCAAGTTGCTTGATGATTTGGTTCTCGGGTTTGCGCCTAGTGTTGATAAATGTGTACTCGTATAAATCCAGTCCAATGTTGTAAGTGATTAAAACTTGGTCGATATTGTTAGTGATTTTGATGTTAGTTGGTAATCTGCATTTTAAAACTGGTTGCTGCTTATCGTTGATGGTGTAGCTTAGCTTTGCGCCTGTCATGGTGGTAAATTTACTGCAGCCTAATTGGGCGTAAATAGTCTGTGCAATTTCTTTGGCATATTCTTGGTTGGTTGTGGTCATGGCTTGTACTCCGTTTGTTTGTGTTGATGATTATTTAAGTTGTGCTAGATTTTGGGTTTTATTCTCTGTTATCTTTGAATAAGCGGCATTTGCCGCTTATTGACTAATGGATGGCGGCTTGGTGTTCTGTTTCAATTATTTTGCTGCCGTAATCCTTGCGGATTTGTTTCATTGACTTACTGCCACGCTTGTAATTAGTAATGTTGATAGTCGGGCTCCAATACCATGATTTTTTATTACCCGAGAATTTAAAGCCTAGATTGCTGATTGTTTCCTTATGTGGATAGGTGTTACCTGATAACCATACCCAATAGCCACACACTTCAATAATTACACCATGTAAGGTTTTAAGCGTATCCAAAAAGCTAAAATCAAAGCTTTCTGCTGTCTCTTGCTCTTGGTTGATGTCTAGGGTCTCATTAGTCTCAAAATATTTGCATAGCTCAGCAAAAGCAGTATTAATCAATTGCATTGTTTCGGTATTACCACCTTTATCGGGATGATTGGCACTAGCTAACCTTCTATAAGTTTGTTTAATATCGGCTAGTGTAAATTGTCCATTATCTAAACCAAAGATAACGATTGCATTTTGTAATTTATCCATTTGAGTAACTCCATCAATTAAAACATCTGTCAATTAGCGCCACCGCGATTTAATTAAGCCAAACCTAAAATATTACGGTTAAGGGGGTTACCCCCTTACTGCCAGAGGCATAACCTCCAACCAAACCCACATTTTTTTGTTTTGCGGCTTAATGGCGATACTAAAAAGCGTAGCTAAGCGTTTGCTAGTGCGATTGCGCCAACAGGAAAGTTTTTTACAATTGTTTTATGGAGTTTACGAAGTAAAAGAATTTAAAAAAGTTTGGTGCACATCAAGACTCTAATTAGCGATTAGGCAATAATCAGCTAATTAGCCAAGTCTGGTAGTGTCGTTTATGAAGATTAATTGAATGAAGAAAGCAATGACTGAATGCAATTAATTTCATACTCAGCAAATACAGCGCGGCTATGCTTTATCGGCGTTAATAATGTTAGCCGCAAAATAAAATAAATTGAATTTCATATGTAATAACATGCTGTATGAAGACAATGTTCAGAGAAGTATTCCCGTGGATAAAGTTGACATTAAAGAGTGTTATAGCATATTAATATTTTAGCTATTTATTAATTTTTTTATTAGGTAGATATATTTTTAATTTATATGTGCGGATATTTGGTCTGTTGTTGGTTATATTTTTTGTTTTTTTACTCATTACTATAACTCATCAAGCCAATATAATAAGTTGGTATTTAGCTACTGTTGTAGCACTAAGACAATTACATCAGAGAGTAGTACTGAATTCGCAACATAAAAATTAATTAAAGAATTAGCTAAATCTACCTTTAATGTTTCAAATCCATACAGTTCATGAGATTGTGGATTAAATGAGTACTATAACACATTGATTAGGTCGGCTATCTTTGAAGAAAAATGATTTTAGAAATGTTGATTAATAATATAGGAATAATAAAGAGTATACCAGATTTTGGTTATACTCTTCTGTTTCAATTTCAGTGTTCCACTATTTTAATTAAATTGGTTAGACTGGCTTCCTTGAAGTTTTTGAGCATTTATTGGTCCATAATAGAGCTCCCAGAGATTACCGTCACCACCCAAATAACCATTTTGTACCCAACCATTATCACTCATATAAAGATTATGCTGATTATTATTCAAAAATGTTATTACATACGCATTAAGAGCATTAGGAGTCGTCGGACTAAGGTTGAGAGGTACAACCAAACTACCATCTGAATAAGTGGAATAACCATTCCATGAAGCATTAGCAGACGGTTTTGAACAAAGCGGAACACGATTACCACCTGCAGCCTCAAGATTTACGCCACCTATGCCATTGGCACATGCAACCGCACCGAGATTTCCAGAATAACCGCTTTGATTTACAACAGCAATAGTAAATGGTACAATCAGATTATCCAATTCAGGTAATGCCATTTGCAGATTTAGATATTGTTCCTGATTACCTGATACATTAGCACTTCCTAAACCTTGTATGCTAAAGTACCACGTTGAGCTTGCCGTGAATTGTTCGCCAGAAGAAAATCCTGGAAAGACAGAAGTACTACTTGTGGAAATATATGTAGGTCCAAGATTATTATTAGAGAATAAATCCGTCGAGTGTAAATATACTGGTGTACCCCACGAATAAATATTACTGTCACCATAAGGATCACAATAATAAAGATCAGTACAATAATTAGCAGTAGAGATTAGTTCTACGTTTGAATTAATTATATTTCCTACACTTTGACTGTCATTATTATTATTGGTCCAATAATTACACATCAGGTATTGAGTTGCAGAACCAGTCGGGCTATTGGCTGCACTAGGTTGCCAAAAATATAAATCTCCGGTTGAATTACCAATGGTCTGCCCGATTTGACAGGCAGCTACGTTATTTGCAGCATGACTTGTCAGAGAAATCTGATTATTACTGTTTATGAAATATGGTTGTAATGTACCAGCATTCCAAGTTCCCTGATTTACCGGCTGACCATTAATATCGCTATAAATCAGTGGACAGCTTTGTTTAGTAATAGCTTGATTGACATTATTGCTATAAAGTAGTGGGTTTAAATTATAGCTCTCTATAGCATTTTCACAATTGCTTTGAGCAACTAGAGCATCATATTGATAGAAAACTGACTGATTTTTATAACCATTTCCAGGTATAAGTGCTAAACTACTTTTTACCTGTGAGCCAAGATTTTGGATAAACGACTGATTGATTTGTGCAGCTTCACTCTCTGATACTATCTGCTGAGTAAATTGAGTCTGACTACCAGGTAAATTCACATAAAAAGTCTGTCCAGATTCAATTAGCGGATTTTGCATTAAGCTGGGCTTGTCACTAATCAGATAAGAAATTGTATTATTGAACAGCACATTTGTTCGAGCGGCATAAAGCTTGGCTAGCTGGCGCTGAGCATTATTATAAGCATTAACATGTGTTTGCACTGTAGCGGTACTACTTTCCAAGATTACCGCATTATAGTTATAATAAGTTCCTGCTACCTGCCCTAATGATGGAATCATTACGCTAGGAATTGCCGATTCAGTATAAGCGTAAAAATTCATCCGGTTAATCATCCATTCCATGGTGTAGCTTTGTTGTAACGCCTGTAACTGCTGTAAATAGATAGCCGTTATGGTATTATTATAATTCTCAATTATCGGGGTAATAGTAGTCCAGTTATTCTGGGCGGTTGTTAGAGCATTTGGTAACTCTGCCATAAAAGCATTATTTAGTGCTTTATAGGTTTGAATCAAGGCAGTATTAGAGTTAGCTTGTACCTGAGTAAAGCAATTGCTGCTACAAGAGATATTTAAGCTACTTCCAGAAATATTTTGTACTGCCTTTTGAAATCCAAGACTATAACTTAGTGATACTGTTCCTACTTCTAACCGCGGAAAAATTTGGGCAACAGAATTTTGTAAATTTGCACCTGATTGTGTTACACCATTATAAGTTAAACCAGTAGCGTCCATTAATTCTTGATACAGACCATTGGAAACAATCATTCCATCTGAGCTACCGCCATTAATGTAGCTATTAGCGTCATTTAAGGATTGCTCATAAAGTCCAGCAATCTCCTGAGCTGTCACATAGTTTTGCTGATAAAACTCATTTTGCAGTGAAATAAAATTTTGCTGTAACTGTGTAATCTGGTTTTCCATGTAGTTGATCTGACTAGCAATCTGAGTTTCTAAGCTTGATATACAAGTGCCTGTCTCTGCTGCCGTGTTATTACCTCCACCAAAAATACTATCCAAACCATTAAATACAGTAATACCTATCCCTAAAATACCTCCAGCTTCAGGACTAACTAAATTAATAAGCCCATCAGCTACTCCAAGACCCAGATCAGTGAGAGATGACCCTAATCCGTCATTAGAACCGTCACCCATCAATGGTGCACATTGAGCATTATTAAACGTAAAAGTCTGAGCTGTATTGGCAGTTAATAATTTACCAGATTGAGATACTTTGGAAATATAAGCACGATGATGGTGATCAATTTTATTGTAACGAACTGGTCCCTGAATTGCTTTCGCATTGGTTGCTTCATCTACTTCTCCTACTGGTACTACTGGTGTTACTGGCTGCGAGCTGGATTCTGAGTCAGTTCCCGTCCCCGAGCTACAACCAACTACGAAAGTACCACACAAAATTACAAATAATTTGTTTAGTTGTTTTTGCATTTTTTATCCTCTTTATTAATAATAGTTTTTATTATATCAAGAATTAGCAGCTAATTCTGTCCCTTGGTGCGATAATTGGATATTTCATCAAATAACTGTTGATCCTTTGACTGATTTATTAAAATTGTGGGTTGGCTAATGAATTTTACTTTGTCAGTTAAATACCAAGTTAAACAATGTGTTATTCTCAATTAATAAGCATGGTAATTTATTCATTAGACCACGATAAAATATTTGGGTAATAAACTGGTTTCGAGTCTTAACGCCCAGTTTTGGAAATAGTTTTCTGGTGATTAGTTTCGATATGCCAGATCGAGAGAAAAATATCCCGATAGATTTCAATATCTCGACAATTTCTTTATCAATTTTACCAATGACGATTAAAAATGTAATCAATTCTTCAGTCCCAGTGAATATGAAGTTGTTGGAGTGGCTGTCATTAATAATTGCTGCTGAAGTATTTTTAAATTTATTTGAAAGAATACCTAAATCAAAGTTAAATATGCTATCTATGAAATTTGTTTTGATAAACAATCCGGATATTTTATCGTTTAACATAATTGGCATTGCTTCATTCTTGGCAATTATCAGGTTCTGCTTCTGCTTAAAACAAATTGTATATACTGCTTTTGATAACTTGCCGTTTAAAACTTCTACATTTAGTTTATATAATTTATTAGCCAAATGTTGAATAGGGCAATTAATATCAACCAGTTTTTTACCAACGACATCATTTGTCATAAGTTCCATTATTTCAAGAGCCTTATTACCAACAAATCTGAAATAAAGCTGATTATCACAAATCTGCACAGCTGAATCATTATATGTATGACTAAATACCTCAATAATTTGCTCAAGTGAAGTTATCATTTTTTCTCGAATTTATTTCTACTAGTTTAGGAAATAAAGAGAGCACTTTAACACTCCCTTTACCACATGAAATGACCATGTAAGCAAAACTGTTTAAACTGTTATTTATTATTCCAACCCAACATATGCGCTAGCCACTGAATCTGGGTTATTTTGAATCCCAAAACTGGAGTCATATGAAGTATCTCCAGCGGTAGGTTTTGCGCTACTTAATTTCTGAGCTGCACTATCTTCTGATATGGGAGTGGTAGCAGCTTTAAGTATTCCATGCGACAATGCAGCAGATTTTGTATCAATATGATTAACATTATAGGTATGTCTGTAGTATGAACTGTCTTCTGGAGTTACTAAATAATGACCTTCTGCAGCTATTTCAATGTAGTTTGTTACTTGATAAGAGCCTATTCCCAGGTTATATTTTGTGGCCCATAAAGTAGGTGCTGGATTAAATCCAACCGGAATTAAAGCTGCACCATCTCTAACCATATTTGCAACATAGTCGGCCTGGTTGTCTTTGTATGAGACAGGAGAGGCTTGTAACATGGTTGTGATTCTTCCAAATCTTGAAGGTGGGGTTGAATCACCAGGTAAACCAACATAACCACTACCATTCATATGCATACCATCAACAAAAGTATCTTTATTACTATGCTTAAACTGTGATGTTTGTACTAATTCTTTATAGTTGGATAGCTGAAAATTTAAATCTGGCGAATTAGTCATTACAAAAGTTTTTTGAGAATGGACTCTCATCTGACCAGCAGTAAATTCTATTACTGCCGTATGCCCAGTTTTATCAGCAATAAAGAAATGCAATGGGAAAACTTTGTTTACATATTTACCAGTTTCTTGTGTGCGTAGGGTACTAACGACAACTTGAACTTTGCTTAAATTTGTTAGTGCATCCTGAACTGAGCTTGAGGTACCAAGGACATAATTAACAATATCAAATACCTGAGTCCTCACTTTTTTATTTTTGCTGAAAGTGAGAATAATAGATCTTTAACAAATAAGTAATTAAAAAATAAAAAAGGCATAAGTCC
>RXKA01000064.1 GCA_003962985.1 Pseudomonadota bacterium
CATATCAATGGGGTTTTATCATTAGAACTACAGACAGATAATAATTAATAAACTAAGTGCTATCAATAGGTCATCGCAGAACGAATCAGCATTTTCTTTAATAGCGTTAAATTATTAACTAAATTTAAGCCAAAATTGCGCACTAAGTTCACAATCTGATTACGATTATGGAACAAGCGATGCAACATATGACAGGTCATTTGCATTTTACGTACTTCAGCTAGACGTAGCGCAACAAAACGTGAAAGCGTAGCCGCATCTGGTTGTGCATTAGTATGTGCTAGAACTTTGGCTAATTCCCATGCATCACCAAAACCTAAGTTAACACCTTGCCCTGCCAATGGATGAATAGTATGTGCAGCATCACCAATCAGAATAATATGCCCCCTAACAAAATCATTAACCAAGTTTAAGCGTAATGGAAATGCAGCCGGTCGCGTTATTACTTCTAATTGTCCTAATTCATAATTACTTTCATTGGCTACCTGTGCTGCAAATTCTTCATTCGATAATGCTAATAATTCTTCAACACGATCCGTCGACCAAACTATTGAAATTTGATTATTTGGCAATGGTAAATATGCCAAAATCCCATCTCCAGTAAACCATTGATGCGCTACATTCAAGTTGGGTTTTTCACATTTAAAATTTGCTACAACACCAGACTGATAGTACGGAATTTGTTCAACTGTAAAATCAAACTTTCTTCGGACGAATGAATTCGCACCATCTGCAGCTACCAGCCATTTAGCTTGCAAAAAAAAGTCATCACCCTTCAAAATTACACTATCATTATCCCAAATTTCATTTAATGTACCATACACAAATTCGACTTGTGAAAACTGCTCTAACTCAGCTAAGATACTTTGCTGTAAGTTGCGATATTCAATAATCTTGGCTAAATAACGACTATTACAATCATGGCTATCAAATTCAATTTTGCTATTGCGATCGCCACGTACATTCATGCTTTGAATAGTACCAAAACGCTCAGTATTTGGTTTAATGTCAAGCGTCATTAACATTTCTAAATTATGTGGTGAAATAGCATAAATTTTATTATCAAAACCATCTTGATTAGTACTAAAATCTGGTTTGCGCTGTTCTACCAAAACGATTTTTAACTGTGGATTTTGCTTAATTAAAGATAATGCAAAACTACTACCAACCAATCCACCACCAACAACGGCAACATCATACATTGCTTAAACTCCAAAAATCAAACTACGCGCAATCATATTTTGTAATATTGGCAAATTTGATAATCCAATTAAACCACAACCACGTAAATGATCATGTAGGAAACTACGTTTTTCTAACTTAGTTGCCAAAAAATGTGTGAAACCAATCACTGCATTAGCGTCACGATTCCGTAATTCATCATATTGATGTAAGTCTTCAGGAACAATTTCAGTTTTCACTGCCAATAACTCACTTAAGACACAAGCATCACGTAAACCTAAATTTAACCCCTGCGCTGATACTGGATGCACAATTTGTGCTGAATTGCCCACCAATACCATACGCTTATCCACGCGCTGTTTAGTTTGAATCAAACGTAATGGAAAACTAATTGGTGCTTGCAATAACGTTGCCCCACCTAAGCGCGCCGTAAAATCTTCGTTTAATGCGTCAATCAGATGATCGGGATGTGAAATAAACTCCTCTGCAAGCTCAGTTGGCAATGACCATACAGCCACATAGTGATCTTGATAAGGTAATAACACCAATGGACCACGCCCTGCAAATCTTTCATATGCAACATTTCTATGTGCTTGCTTAGTTTTGACATGCGAGATCAGTGCCTGCTGGCGATAATCATGAGCAATTTTTTTATCCACATCGGCTAAGAGCTTCCCACCCTCTGCCATGACTAGTAAATCACAGGTTAATAAATGGTTTTCACCATCACGACTATATTCAACTAAAGCATAGGATGAATTGTGTGCAACTTTATTAACTTGTGCAGTGATTAAATTTATATCTAGGCAAGAAAGAACTTGGGTTAATAGTTGCTGACAGACTTCTGCATAATTGATGGTATAGCCTAAAGTAGCTAAATCTAGTTGTTCAGCCTTAATTTGACTAATCCCAAGACCAGCATGCGAAATTTGTACGGTATTAATCGCTGTTACCGATTTAGTTGATGGATTCCATGCACCTAATTCTGCCAATATTTGACAACTGGCGTGGGAAAGAGCTAAGACCCGCCCATCTGAAGATTTATCTAATCCAGCATCAATAACAGTAACCCGTTTACCTTGACGATTTAGCATCAGTGCTAAACTAAGTCCAACAGGACCACCACCAACAATAATAATTGCTTGATGTAACATAATAATTTATGGTTCAATAAAAACTCGCCAATAATAGTTGACAATCTTACTGGCATAATAAAAAACAAGCCCAAGAAATTCTTGGGCTAGCGACTATTAAAACTGCTGTTGCAATCTCATAACATCTTCATAGCTAATTGCTACGTCTTTAGCTTGTGCTTTGGCAAAAATAGCTTCGGTAACTTTTTGCTCAATCGCCATTGCTTTAGCGTTGTTTACGCGTTGTTCATCTTGGAAATACCATGCTAAATAATCACTGGCATCTTCATACATAGTAGCCATTTCTTCAACAACTTTTTTCACTTCATCATCGCTAACTTCAATTTGATTTTCTTTGATGAATTCTTGAACTAACAAACGTAATGTCACCATGTTATTAGCATCTTTTTCAAACATTTCGTGAGTAAGCTTAATTTGG
>RXKA01000095.1 GCA_003962985.1 Pseudomonadota bacterium
GTGTTCCATTCCACGGTCCAATTGGTGCTGCTCGTGTGGGTTATATCAATAATGAATTTGTTTTAAATCCAAGTAAATCTGAAATTGCTGAATCTTCAGCATTAGATTTGGTTGTGGCTGGAACTAAGCATGCAGTATTGATGGTTGAATCTGAAGCTAAAGAATTACCTGAAGATGTGATGTTAGCTGCTGTTATGTTTGGTCATGAGCAGTTACAAGCAGTTATTACTGCTATTGGTGAATTAGTGAAAGAAGTTAATCCTGTAGTTTGGGATTGGACTCCGCCTGTGAAAGATCAAGATTTAATTAGCAAAATTAAAGAATTGTCATATGATGGTTTGGTTGCTGCCTATAATATTCGCCAGAAGCCAGCTCGTTATGCGGCTGCAGAAGCAGTAAAAGCTAAGGTATTGGCAGAATTAATCACTGCAGATAATGCTGATTTGGTTAATACAATTAACAATCATTTATTTGATTTAGAATCTTCGATTGTGCGTAGTAAAATTTTAAATGGTGAGCCACGGATTGATGGTCGTGATACTCGTACAGTACGCCCAATTGATATCCAAGTTGGTTTATTACCACGTACACATGGTTCGACATTATTTACTCGTGGTGAAACACAAGCATTGGGTGTAGCAACTCTAGGTACTAAGATGGATGAACAAATGATTGAAGCTATTTCAGGTAGCTATACTGATCGCTTCATGTTGCATTATAATTTCCCTCCATTCTCAACTGGTGAATGTGGACGTATTGGTGCGCCAAAGCGTCGTGAAGTTGGTCATGGTAACTTGGCTAAGCGTGCATTAAGAGCTGTTTTACCAACTCAAGAAGCATTCCCATATAGCTTGCGTGTTGTTTCAGAAGTATTAGAATCAAATGGTTCTTCATCAATGGCAACAGTATGTGCTGGTTGTTTATCTTTGATGGATGCTGGTGTACCACTTAAAGATCACGTTGCTGGTGTAGCAATGGGGTTAATCTTGGATGGTAATAAGTTTGCAATTTTGACTGACATCCTTGGTGATGAAGATCATCTTGGTGATATGGATTTCAAAGTAGCAGGTACTGAAAAAGGCGTGACAGCATTGCAAATGGATATTAAAATTGAAGGTATCAATAAAGCAATTATGCAAGTTGCATTACAACAAGCACGTGAAGGTCGTATGCATATTTTAGGTTTAATGAAAGCTGCATTACCGTACCCTAAATTATTATCTGATTTAGTTCCTCGTCTATATACGATGAAAATTAATCCAGAGAAAATTAAAGATGTTATTGGTAAAGGTGGTTCGGTAATTAAAGGTATTATTGCTGATACTGGTGCTACAATTGATATTACTGATGAAGGTGTTGTTACTATTGCTTCTAGTTCTCGTGAACAAGCTGATAAGGCGCGTGCTACTATTGAAGGTATCGTTGCTGAAGCTGTATTGGGTGAAATCTATGATGGTAAAGTTACTCGTTTATTAGATCGTAATATGGGTGCAATGGTTGCGATTCTTGGTGGTCGTGAAGGATTTGTACATATTTCACAAATAGCTAACGAACGTATTAATAACGTTTCTGATTACCTAAAAGAGGGACAAGAAGTTAAAGTGCGTGTAACTGAATTTGATGAGCGTGGTCGTATGCGTTTATCGATAAAAGCAGCATTGCCACCAGCAGTTGCTCCTGAAGTAACAGAAGTTGCTGAAGCTGTAACTCCTGCAAGTAATTAATAGTATTATACAATAAGGCTGTAACGAGATAAGTTCAGCCTTATTTTATTTTGGATGTAGCATATGATAGTTGGTGTGCCAAAAGAAGTCGCTAGTTATGAGTGTCGAGTTGGATTAACTCCAGCTTGTGTTTATGAATTATCTCGTCATGGTCATTTGGTTATAGTAGAAACCAATGCAGGAGCTGCGGTTGGGTATAGCGATGATGCTTATATAAATGCTGGAGCAGAGATGGTTGGCGATTTAGCCGCAGTTTATGCAAAAGCTGAGCTAATTATTAAGGTAAAAGAGCCGCAACCTTCAGAGTACGAACACATTCGTGCTGAGCAGGTGATTTTTTCTTATATGCATTTAGCAGCAGAAGCAGGACTTGCTCAGGCTTTATTAGAAAGAGACTGTATTGCATTTGCCTATGAAACCGTTACGGATGATAGTGGTTGTCTACCATTGTTGTCTCCGATGTCAGAAGTAGCAGGCAAATTGGCGGTTCAAGTTGGTGCACATGCTTTAGAATATCAAAATGGTGGTGCTGGAGTTTTATTGGGTGGTGTTCCAGGTGTCAAGGCTGCCAATGTGGTGATCATTGGTGGTGGTGTCGTCGGTTCGAATGCGGCACGAGTTGCTGCAGGTATGGGGGCTGATGTAACTATTCTAGATCGTAATTTGGCGGTTTTGAAGAAAATTGATAATGATTATAATGGTCGCATCAAAACGGTGTACAGTAATCAAATGAATCTTGAAAAAGCGGTACGTGGCGCACATCTTGTAATTGGTGCTGTTTTGATTCGTGGTTCTACTACTCCTAAGCTAATTTCGCGTTCTTTACTAAAAGAAATGAAAAAAGGTGCGGTGATTGTTGATGTTGCCATTGATCAAGGTGGTTGTATTGAAACTTCGTTACCTACCAGTTTAGAGTCACCAACATATGTTCTTGATGATGTGGTTCATTATTGTGTTCCCAATATGCCAGGTATGGTTGCCAAAACTTCAACTATCGCA
>RXKA01000190.1 GCA_003962985.1 Pseudomonadota bacterium
TGAGTTTAACCATGCCTCGTACTTTGCTACTAATCCAAGATCTATTCCAGATGTCGGTTATGTACAATCTCTTTTAACTGGTTTAGGAACTGTTACTGGTACTGGGGCTGCTACCAGAGTAGCCTTTTGGTCAGGAACATCGTCATTATCTTCCAGTATAAATTTGTATTGGGATAATGTCAATTCTAGATTAGGTATTGCTACAGCATCACCTTCCCAAACTCTAGATGTCAATGGTAACGTAAGATTTAGACAAGGACTTTACGATAGTTCAAATTCTATCGGTTCTTCCGGTAATGTATTAACTTCTACAGGTTCAGCAACAGCTTGGTCTAGTTTAAGTTCTTTATCTATACCTACTGGTACAGGTACAGCAACAAGGGTTACTTTTTGGTCAGGTACTAATACTTTATCTTCTAATGCTAATCTTTATTGGGACAACACAAACAGTAGATTAGGTATAGGTACATCATCTCCTAACTCTAGACTAACTATTAATGGTAATTCTGGAGGGTACGCTCTTTGGACTACTGGTAATACTTATCAAGATATAGCAGGGGTGTACTCTAGTAGTCAGGACTTTTCTTCCATAGCTGGAACAGTTACTAATACATCAAGTAATCTTAATCTACATGGTATTGCTATTAACTGGGCACCATCAAACGATGGTACTGTCACTGGAAGCAACTTTGGATCTATTTTTGTTAATGGTGGAGCTTCTGGAGTTACTGCTGGAGCATATACTGTATTCCAAACAGACACAACAGTATCTTCTGGTAATATAACAGACTATAGAGGTTTATCGGTTCAATTAAGGCACCAAGCACCAACAGGTACGTCTAACAGAAATATTTTTGGTTCTAGAATTGATGTCACAAGAACTGTAGGCACAGATGATGCTCACAATTATTATGGTGCATATGGTAAATTAGCTGATTTCTCTGCTTCTGGTAGGATGAATTACGCTACAGCAATGTCTTTTACTATAGAAGGGGCAAAAAATGCTTTTGGTGTTTCTGTTGGTACAACAGCAAATAAAGGTACTTCAAATGAACAGTATGGTATATCTGTTAACCAAGTTGCTTCTGGTACTGGTGTTGTGGTATCTGGTATGTATGGTATAAATTTATCACAGAGCGTTGGAGGTGGTGCGGCCATAACAACGTACTATGGTATAAGAAATGATTATACTCCTGCTGCAACAACTAATTACGGTTTATATTTTTCTGGCTCTGGTTGGAGAAACTTCCTAAACGGTTCTTTAGCATTAGGTAGTAGTAACAGTACAGCAGCTCAACTTCTTGTTACTGGAGCAGGCTCTACTAGCTCTACTTTAACCATGAGATTACGTAATCCATCTGATCAAACAATCTTAGATGTGAGAGATGATGGGCCTGCCTTTTTTTATAATAAAGTTGCTATAAATGGAGGTAATATTGTTGATAATAGTGGTAATATTTCATTAGGTGTAAAATTTACTCCGGGTGTTGAAAAGACAGGTATATTTGTAACAAATAACTTTTCTTTAGATAGTAAGGGTGCCTTATTTGCGGGGGGCTTATATCGGAACTCTGTTATAGCCGCTCCTTATTGGGTAAATCTTACTCAAGATAGAGTAACTGTTAATAAGCAGACCGGCTCTGGATTTATGTACGCAGGTGTCAAAAATCCAGATACAGCGTCAGGTAGTTCTTCGTATGGAGGAGGTGGGTATTACGCGCAGCTTCAAAACTATAGTAATGTACAAAGCGGACTTAACATTGGCTTTCAATCTCACTTGTATCAACAAGCCATTGGTGGGGTAACATCTACAGTTAATGAATATAGAGGATTTAATAGTCAAATTCAGTATGCTGTTAGTCCATGTGCGACAGTAAATGCCTATGATTTTTATGCGGAATCTTTTCCTTATGTTGCCACAGGAACTATAACCAATAGATATGGTTTATACATAGATTTTTCTAACAATGCTATAACTAATGCTTGGGGAGTATATCAAACTCAATCTACAACCAACAACTTTTTCAATGGTGCTGTAGGTATAGGTATTTCTCCCGTCTCCATAGCAAAGCTGGCTGTTAAAGGCACAGGTAGTACAAACTCTACTGTGGCACTTAGTGTTAGAAACAGTTCTAATAATGAACTTTTTAAAGTAAATGATGATGGTAATGTGCTTATTGGTCTTGGAGGTACAACCTCGTCTAGATTATATGTTCTTAGTGGAGGTAATACATCTTCAACTTTTGGTTTAACAGTTAATAATAGCTCGTACAATAATGCTTTTGTTGTTAGAGATGATGGTAATATAGGAATAGGTACTGCTGGACCTGCATACAGACTAACCATGTCTACAACAGATAGTGCCATTGTACTAAATAATACAAACGCTTCTAACAGTCCCCGTACTATCTATTCTCTATCTGGTGCGGAAAGAGCGTTTTTTGCGGTTGCTGGGTCTAATGGTGCTATGGTCAATGGCTCCAATGCTGGCGACTTTGTAATTAGATCGCAGGGTTTTAGAACTCTTATCTCACAAGATTCTGGATCAACTATACACGTCCAAATTGCGAGTAATGGGAATGTAGGTATTAATACCACACCCACGCAAAGATTGGATGTTAATGGTGCAATGAGATTAAGAGGAGACTTTTATGACTTTGCAAATAGTCCGGGTAATTCTGGTGATATTCTAACATCTTTT
>RXKA01000184.1 GCA_003962985.1 Pseudomonadota bacterium
AATAATTATAACTGTCATTATATACTATAGCGTAATTTATACAAACAACTTTTTAGCAAGTGTACCTATAATCAAGTTCATTACTTAGGAGCTGTTCAGAATTTTTAATATCAGACTCACAGATATCAGCATCATCTTTTTAAGCTACGCTGTCAATCCTGCTATTAATTTCAATATTTAACGATATGTTGTCGTGTTGGCTATAACTTTCCGCATTAAGAATAATCATATAACGAAATCAAGATAACCACACTATTACCAACAAAAATTGTTTGTAGCTAAATATCGAATTAATGAATTATAATTACAGAGTTAGCAATTACAAACCACTTTTTTAGAAAGATTAATCATGAAAAATAAAGCGTTAACTCTAGCTATGAGTCTAATCGCTATCAACGCTCTATCTGCACCGCTTGCAGATGCATGTACCCGATTCACCTACAATGGCATGGACAATAGCGTAATCACTGGGCGTTCGATGGATTGGATTGACAATTTGCATACAGAACTCTGGGCATTCCCTGCTGGAATCTCTCGCAGTGGAAATGGAACTGACAAAAATAGTATTCATTGGGTTTCAAAATATGGCAGCGTAATTGCTAGTAGCTATAAAATAGCCGCAACTGATGGGATGAATACCGCAGGATTAGATGTGAATTTATTATATTTAACTGGTACGATTTATGCACAGCCAAAATCAGGCAATAAAAATCTTGCAATATTTAATTGGGTACAATATATGCTTGATAATTATGCAACGGTTGACGAAGCGGTAAAAGATTTTGGCAAAAATAAATTGAATTTATTGGTGACTGATGTAAATGGGCGCAAAATGGATTTACACATGTCAATTACAGATGCGAGTGGTGATAACGCAATATTTGAATACATCAATGGTAAATTAGTAATTCATCATAGTAAACAATATACGGTGATGACTAATGAACCACCATTTGAGCAACAATTAGCCTTAAATGCTTACTGGAAACGTATGGATGGGAAATTTTTGCCTGGTACTGAAGAGCCTGATGATCGTTTTGTCCGTACCAGTTATTATGTCAATAGTGCACAAAAAACCGCGGATAATCAACAACAGATTGCAACTGTTTTTTCAATTATTCGTAATGCATCAATTCCATTTGAGCTATCAAAAGACCCTAGCCATCCGAATGTATATCCTACACTATGGAGAACCGTCGCTGATTTGAAAAATAAAGTTTATTATTTTGAAGAAACCAATAAACCAAATGTTTTTTGGGTTGACATGAATAAATTGAATCTCAAATCAGGCGCACCAACCAAAAAACTATCGTTAGATAACGGTGAAATTTATGCTGGTGAAGTTAGTCAACAATTTGCTACGGCTCAAGCATTTAGCGCGCCACAAATAAATACTAAGTAATCAGCTAGGTTGTTATAGTGCGTATTTTATAGTATACTCACATTTTAAAACCTCATCATAGGAGTATTTGTTTATGGCATGGGTATATTTATTACTCGCGGGAGTATGTGAAATTGGCTGGCCATTAGGATTTAAGCTCGCTAGTGGGAACCCTAATAAATTGCTCTGGATTGCAATGTCGGTATGCTCGATTGGTCTCAGTGGAGTGTTTTTATACTTAGCGCAAAGAACAATCCCAATGGGTACTGCCTATGCGGTTTGGACTGGCATTGGCGCAGCTGGTACATTTGTAATCGGCATTCTGTTTTTTAAAGATGCGGCGACCATTGCGCGAATTATTTCCGTATTTTTAATTCTAGCTGGTGTTATTGGCTTGAAACTATCAGCTCACTGATTTTTTAATTTAATATGATGACCAAATAGTAGATATTTGGTCATCTTTATTGGCTGTTACTAACTTTAAAACCACATTCTACAATACATTGCTATCCCCATATATTAATTTAATTAAGAGAGCAGACCAAAAACGATTTAATATAATCACCATATTTGCATTTGACTCCTATTATTTAAATAAATTATTCTTACTCAAAAGGTTAATTTTAACTAAGTTAGTTAATTCAATTGATATTAGCTATATGATTAGATAAATAAACTTCACTATAATGAGCTGTTGCTACTGTTGATAACATCCTCAATCGAAACTAGCTTATGATCTTAAATAAATATCATCACTATTAGTAAGTAAATTTATTTGGCAATGATACGACTCACGTAGTAAAATTTAGCTCAGCAGTTATTAATTATTGCCCGAATGTTATTTTTTATGAATTGATTTATGGACTTGTACCTTCAGAGAGAAGTTGAATACGTTAGACATATTCAACAGGAAAATGTATTAATGGCAATCGTCAACGCAGATGGAGGTCTCATTATCTCCACTGATGCCTATGCACAATCATTTGGTTTAGCCAATGGCAATTGTGTATTTGAAAGTAAACCACTTAACGAATTTACCATTGAAGATATAAGACAAATAATGCCAGATTTAACTGACACAGAACATTCATTTGCACTTAATAATCTGAGTATAATTTATAAGATTTGGATCACTGCGCTCAGAAATAATATTATTATTAGTTTCCTTGATTACACTCCCTATAATAAAATCCGAGAAATTTATCTAGGCGTTGTAACTCCAATCATTGGTGAAAATAAATCCGTGGTCGGTTTACGTCTAATTAGTAGCCATGGACGAGTGTCATTATTTGGTCGGAATGAGTTTTTCTCTCATCTGGTAGAACAG
>RXKA01000018.1:0-1159 GCA_003962985.1 Pseudomonadota bacterium
AATATTTTTTTCATTATCCCACCTTATCCTATATGTAAATTTAATATCTATACTATCTCTAGGTGCTAAATTTTACTATACTAATGATATAGTTAGCAAATAAAGCATATAAACAAGAATACATTAATAATTTATTGCTGATAGCATTCAACATTATCCACAGGTTATACACAGAAGAATAACAAACTTACACATAAAACATGTGTGCAACTAAAGAATTAAGATTCTAAACAATGTGTTACAGCATATAACAAGCATGCCAATCGACCATAGAATACAATTACCCTATTGAAATATTTACCAAAGTGTGCGAAAATGACGCACTAATTATAATTTGTAAACTAACGAGTTACAATTAACCGATATAAATACAAGCGTTTGTAATTATCCGCACAAGTTAAATAACTAATCAACTAACAGTTTAAAAACATAAAATGAAAATTATTAGCACCAGTAAAAAAATTATTACTACGGTAATGCTTGGATTATATACTATTATCAGCATACCAAATGTTCATGCCGATGAAGCTAATGCTAGCGATCCAATTGCTAGTATTGCCAATACAAATACCACTAATGATAATAACGATAATACCGCTCAAGTAACATCAAGTAATGGTAGCAGTAAAGCAAGTCGTAATAGCGTGAGCCAAAATTCACAAAATGATGATGTTGCTACACCATTATCCAAAAAATCACAAGATGCAATTGCTAACATGTTGTTACAATCTGTTAGCTTAATGGGTATCGCATACAAATGGGGCGGTAATACACCAACTACAGGAATGGATTGTAGTGGATTTGTACGTTATGTCTATCAAAAATCATTAGGCATAAACTTACCACGTACGGCTGCTGAACAAGCACGGGTTGGTAAACGTATTAGCATTGACAACCTAGAACCAGGTGATTTAATCTTCTTTAATAGTCGTCGTGGTTCAAACACCCATGTTGGGATCTACTTAGGCAACAATAAATTTATCCAATCACCAAGAACAGGTGAGAATATTCAGATTTCTGATTTAAGCGGCAATTGGCGAAAAAATTTCAATGGTGCTAAACGTATTGTTCAAGAAAACCCAGACTCTAATGGCGATACAAATCTACAAAACTTTCAAGATGTCCGTGATGAAGCCCTACCCGTTAGTAAACGTGTAAG
>RXKA01000018.1:1209-16707 GCA_003962985.1 Pseudomonadota bacterium
CATACAACCGATGGTAAGATTATAGCGTGTACAGAAAAGATCAAAGTCATGCGCGAAAATCTGGAAGAGTTAAATCAGTCCTTAGTAGATGCTTTTGAAGATGCAATTTTGATGGATATTGATCCAATACAAGTAAAGAATTTTCTAATTCAAATGATGCAGAATCTCGATAACCCCTATGAAAGTAATTGATGTTTAATAAATTTGAATTAACTGTTGGTCTACGTTATATCCGTGCCAAGCAAAAAAATAGTTTTGTATCTTTTATTTCTTTAGTTTCAATTATCGGCATCGCGCTGGGTGTTGCCGCACTTATCGTTGTTTTATCGGTTATGAATGGGTTTCAGCGTGAAATCCGCAGTAAGATCATTGGTGTAACTTCGCATATGCAACTATCATCTGCAGGTGGCGCATTTAGCGATTGGCAAGCCATAGGCGCAATGGCAGAAAAAAACCCCCATGTTATTGCTTATGCACCATATATTGATGGACAAGGTCTTATCTCTTACGCAGGTAGTGTTAGTGGTGCCCTAATCCGCGGCGTTAATCCCAATTATGAACCCAAAGTAAATGACATTACTAAATCAATAACTGCGGGTAATTTTCAAAGCCTGAATGAAAGTGGTTTTAATGTTGTTATTGGTAAAGATCTAGCTCGTATGCTCGGTGCAGGCATGGGCGACAAATTAACTGTAATTACTCCAGATGGTCAAATTACTCCAGCAGGTATGATACCTCGGCTAAAACAATTTACGATCACGGGTATCTTTGATACTCATATGCAAGAATATGATTCATCATTAGTTTTTATTGGCTTAAATCAGGCACAAATTCTATTTAAAATCCCCGATAGCGTCTCTGGTCTACGCTTAAAAGTTGATGATGTGATGAAAACACAATCAATTAAGCAAGAACTATATTCTACATTACCTGGTGATATTGTAATTAATGATTGGATTGATCAGCATCAAAATTATTTCGCGGCTGTTGCGATGGAAAAGAAAATGATGTTTGTGATTCTTAGTCTAATTATTGCAGTGGCTGCCTTTAATCTAGTTTCAACGTTGGTTATGACCGTAAATGATAAAAAATCAGATATTGCTATTCTAAGAACTATGGGCGCAACCCAAACTAGTATCATGAAAATCTTTATGATACAAGGTGGTATCTCGGGCATAATTGGCACACTTAGCGGAACAATTCTTGGAGTTATTTTGGCTTATTTCATTGGTGATATTGTGCACGGCATTGAATTAATAACACATACTAAACTAATTTCTGGCGATGTTTATTTAATTGATTATTTGCCATCTGAAATTGAATTTAGCGACGTTGCTAGTATTTTCGTAATCTCTATTTTGCTAAGCATTGCTGCAACAGTATATCCAAGCCGTAGTGCTGCTAAAACTAATCCTGCAGAGGCATTGCGCTATGAATAATATTTTAAGCTGTCGAAATTTATCGAAATCTTTTACCCAACAAAATGCGCCAAGTCTAGAGATTTTTAAAGACATTAATTTAGAAATTGCTAATTCTGAAACAATCAGTATTGTTGGGAGCTCTGGTAGTGGTAAAACATCACTCCTACAAATAATGGCAGGCTTAGATAAACCAACTTCCGGTCGGGTGTTAATTAATAATGAAGATATTTCACAATTAAATCAAACTCAGTTGTGTGCATTACGCAATCGAGATCTTGGCTTTATTTACCAATTTCATCACCTATTACCAGAATTTACTGCATTAGAGAACACCATGATGCCCTCGATTATTGCGGGTATTGCTCACGACAAAGCAGAGCATGAAAGAGCCAAATATATTTTAACTAAGCTAGGTTTAAGTAAACGTACACATCATTATCCCAACCAATTATCTGGTGGTGAACGACAACGTGTTGCTATTGCGCGCGCAGTAATGAATAGTCCTAAATTAATTCTTGCCGATGAGCCAACAGGAAATTTGGACAATAATACAGCACATCAGGTATTAGAAATCTTCCTTGAACTACAAACCGAGTTGAAAACTAGTTTGGTAATCGTCACACATGATTACGAAATAGCTGCTAAAATGCAACGACAATACCGCCTACATAATGGTAAGCTTGAAGCTTTAGCATAAATTATACTCAACATATCACATATCTCTAATCACACGCTGATTAAAAAATATAATCAGCGTGTAATAAATCTCAATTACTCATGATTATGCCCGACACGATGTGCGGCTTTATTTAATGCCCACCAAGTATAACAAACTGTAATCAATAAAATCGCCAGCGGTGTTAGATAAAGCCAACCAGTTTTAGCTACAATTGATGTGATAACAATCGGAGTTAATCCACCAAACAATACAAAGCTAATATTATAGGATAAAGCAACCCCTGTTAGACGAACATTGGTTGGAAATAAATAACTAATTACAATTGCTGGTAGCGTTACTAAGCCACCCTGTGCGATAGCAAACAGACACATACCAAATACTAATGAAACATTTTTTAGACTTATTGTATAGTAGCAAATTAATGCCGCAATAAAAATTGCAATTAAGTATATCTTCATTAATAATAATGGTCGATATTTTTGCGCTAAAATACCTGTGATATATGTCGAAGTAACACCAACACATGCGGCAAGTAAAATAGCATCGCTAGCTAGTTTGGCGTCAACATGAACTAATTTAACCAAATATGTTGGCATAAAGATAATTAATAAAATAATTGGTGTTGCCATAATTGCTACCAATCCAGCACCAACCAAGACTTTAAACAAATGATTTTGCATAACATCAATAAATGGTGCTGCACTATGTTGTTTTAATTTATTAAATGCTGCAGTCTCATGTAATTCACGGCGAACAAAATATGCTACAATACATAATAAACCACCTAAGATAAATGGAATCCGCCAGCCAAATGCTAAAATCTCATCCTGAGACAATAAATGCAAAATCAACATATTAATAAGCATACCTGGGATTAAACCTGCCAAAGTACCACCAAAAACACCGCCCATAGCATAACCACGTTTATTTGGCATACATTCTGAAGCATATACAATCATACTTGGCAATTCACCACCAATGGCTAATCCTTGTATTAATCTAAATAATAACATTAATGCTGGTGCATAAATCCCAATTTGCGCATAATTAGGTAACAACCCCATCCCGAGTGACGAAATACCCATCAACATCATGGTTAAAATAAGCACCTTTTTACGCCCTAATTCATCACCGATGTGGCTAAATAAAATTCCACCCAATGGACGTACAATATATCCAACTACAAAGATAGAGTAACTTGCAATTAATGAGATAAATGCATCATGGGTTGGAAAAAATTGCTGAGAGAAATAAACAGCAAACAAACCATAAATTGTAAAATCATAAAACTCTAACATTCCACCCAATGAAGACAACCAAATAATACGTTGCTCTTCACTATTTAAATTATAACCAGGAAATAATTTCATTAATAGTCCTTCAAAACAAATCAAATTTACGGACGATATTCTACTATATCAAGTTATTACACGAATAATTTTCTAATCTGATTCTTAATCTAATTCTAACTAAATGATAATGTTATAATTCGGTATGCAAAATAACGGTGCCCACATTTTATGAATCATAACTACCCACTTCGTAAACAGATTATCATAACGATAAATTTTATATTACGTATTGTATATAACTTTTATAAGACAAGTGGTACAACCCGTGCAGGTAGTTTGTCATTCACGATGTTGTTATCGTTTATTCCCTTTACTATTACTATGGCAGGTATCTTTACAGGAATTAGTCATTGGCTACCTATTTCTAGTGCCTATATTGGAAAAATTGAACGTTATGTTTTTGCCAACTATATTCCGCATAGTGGAATAGAAATTTATCAGCAAGTAAAAGTATTTTTACTTCAATCCCAAGAATTATCACTGATCGGCTTTTTATCGTTAATTGTTACTACTTATTTGATGATGTATGCATTGGAAACACAACTAAATGGATTATGGTCAGCAAGCAGTAAATTTAGCTTATTAAATTCACTAATTATTCATACTATTTTCTTAGTCTCGAGTTTCGGATTAGCAATCATTATTTCCATTCTAAGTATCTATAGCCATGTATTTTTGCAATCTGCAACAATGAATTTTTTGATTGATAAAAGTTTAATCGCGATAGTAACAGTTTTGATGTTTACCCTCTGTTATAAAATATTACCGAATCATAGTATCAAAATCTCACATGCTTTTTTTGCAGCGTTAAGTGCTACAATTATTTTTAATATCGCCAAAAAAATATTTGTCTTATACATTAAATACCTCTTTGTTAATTACCATATTATTTATGGTTCTCTTGCATTTATCCCAATCTTTTTGATTTGGATCTATGTATCGTGTCTAAATTTACTATTCTGCGCAGAAATCATTTATGGATTAGAAAGTAGATTTAACCGCCGTCTTCATCTTAGCACTCGACGATTATTTAGAAGTTATATCAAATAGATAAAAAATTAAATGAAAATTACGTATTATTTTATCTGCAAAAGCATTAATAAATACGATACAATATTACCCGATGCTAATATATAACTTATAAAGGAGTTCAAAATGGCTATCGTTGTTTTATTAATATTATTAGTTGTTGCAGTTGTTTTATTATTGTCAGTAGTGAAAGCTAAAAAAGCTTTAAATGCGGCAAGAAATAAAGTACAAGAATTATCAGCATATACAGCTGAGCATATTAAAGCTCTTGAATTAGAAGGTGTTAGTGTTGCTGATGATTTAGAAGTTCAAAAAACTAAAGCGCAAAAACTTAAAAAAAGCTTTGTTACTAAATTAGTTAGCTTCGCAGTTGTTGTTGTGATTATTTTCATCGTATTGTAAGCTACTAGTTTAATCAGACGCTAATAATTAGCTTTAAAAAGGCATTGATAAAATCAATGCCTTTTTATTTAGATAATGCTAGTTTACTTACTTGCACTAATCGCTGATTCTCCCCCCGCACGATTGGCATCAATCATACGCGATAAATAATCTGCAGGTACTAATCCAGATACAATACGTCCATTTGGTAACACAACAGTCGGGGTGCCTGTAACTTGTATCAAGTTTGAACCAACGTCCATCATTTTAGCCAAATTAGCGGCATTCGTACAGCTTTCATTTTTAGTTAATTTTGCATCTTTAACCATAAATGCTATCATTGAACTTTCAGGATTTTCAGAACATAAAATCCGACGTGAATCACTAGCTGCATGAGGGTGAATCTCCAATGGAAACATAAAGTAATAAATAGTTACATCGGTTAATTTACTCAATGTTTCAGCTTCCATACGTTTGCAAAATGGACAATCTGGGTCAGTAAATACCGCAATCTGATTGCTACCATTACCCCTAACTCGACGAATAGCAATATCAGTTGGGATTTTCTTCCAATCAATTACATTCAATTCATTAGTACGTTGCTCAGTTAGGCTAACTTTATTTGTTAAATCAAACATGTTTCCAATCAATGCTAGATTACCGGTACTATCCACATATAGAACTTTACGTCCTGAATCTACTTCATATACACCACTAAAGCGTGTTGGAATAACTTTATCAATTACTAAATCTGGAAGATTTTTTTTCAAATTATTCTTAATCGTTGTAATTGTCTGGGTATCACTACTCGAAGCTGCAAAAGCAGATAAACTGCTCACCATCAAAAGAGCAGCTAAGGTATGTTGAACTATCTTTTTCACTAATGTTACTCACTAAAAATATAAAAGGCTTGAAATATCAAGCCTTTTAACTATTATACACTAAAATTATTTAGCTGCTGACGCTACAGGAGCTGATGCAGCCGGAGCTTTACCAGAAACTTCATCTAATTTAGCATTCAATTGCTCAGCAGGCAACATACCTGGTGCAATTTGACCATTTTCAAAAATAATTGTTGGTGTACCATCAACCTGAACTAATTCAGTACCAACTTTCATAATTTGATCTAAACCAGAAGTATCACAGCTAGTATCTGTTGGTAATGGTGTATCTTTTTGCATCCATGCTGCCCATGTAGCGGCACGATCTTTACTACACCAGATTTGTTTTGCATGTGTTGCTGCATCTGGGTGAATTGGTAATGGGAACATGAAACTATATACTGTTACATTATTAAGCTGAGGAACAACTTGTTTCTCAAACATTTTGCAGTAAGGACAATCTGGATCAGTAAATACCGCAATCTTACGGCTACCATCACCAACTACTTGTTTCACGGCTAAATCTAACGGTAACTTGCTAAAATCAACTTTTGCTAATTCTTGCATACGTTGCTCAGTAACACTTTGTTTAGTACCCAAATCAACTAAGTTACCAAACATAGCATATTTACCATCTGTTGAAACGTAGAAAATCTTACGACCAACTACAACTTCGTATAATCCATTGATTTTAGTTGGATTAACTTGATCAACTTGTGTTAAACCTGGAACTTGTTTAACTAAATCAGCTTTAATTTTGTCTGGAGAAACTTTAGCAGAATCATTATTACATGCTACTAATAACGTACTTGCCAATAAACCTAATAAAATTTTTTTCATCATACACTCTTTTAAGAAAATTTAACACCTGATTATAACATAAATAATCATTTAATCTAAATAACTGATGTTATAAATTAACATACCGTTTTTAATCCCCAACTCGATAGATCACTCTAATCTAGAACATAAAAGCAAAACCACTTTTTTAAAACGATAGTAGCCTAGTAGAAATAATCTTTTAAGCGAAAATAAGCTATCCCCATCTTAATTAATACGGCATTTAATAATGGATTGCCACCGATACCAATTGGTCTTAAAGAAGCAAATAAGTCTAATTGCTCAGAATTACCATGAATCGCATTTGCAATAATTAGACCTACCAAGTTACTCAAAGCAACTCCTTGCCCTGAATAGCCTTGGGCATAATAAATCGCAGATCCAACTTTTCCAACATCTGGGACTAAATTCAAAGTTAAACTATCTGCACCTGACCAAAAATTTTGTACTTTGACACCATTTAATTGTGGAAAAATCTTAAGCATATCCAAATACAACGCTGTTTTAATTTTATCAAGATTGCTCTTACCAAAAGTATCGCCACCACCAAAAAGTAAGCAGTTATCGGCACTCAAGCGATAATAATTCATGATATTCCGACTATCAAAAAGTGCCATACGGTTTTTAATTAATTCCACGGCTACCGCGTTTAACGGCTCTGTTGCAAACATATAAGTTTCAAATTTCGTTACCTTATTAGCCAATTGTGGGATAAGTCTACCATTATTATAGTTACAGGCTAATACAATAAATTGGGCGGTAACCCGATGTTTATGATTAACCATAATGGTATGAGTACCATGATTAGAATTAATCGCGGTTACTCTACTCTTTACATAGATATGAGCATGTGGATGATTGGTAACTATTTTTGCTAAACCAAGCGCGTAGTTCAATGGATGAAGATGTCCTGCATTACAATCGTATAAACACCCATGATAAATTTTAGATCCAACAATACTAGCCGTTTGCTGCACATCATAAAGTTCCAAACCATCATAGGCATATTTATTTTTCATTAGATCATATTCATTATGTATGTCCTGCATATGGTGTGCTTTATAAGCAACGATTCCACAACCATTCTGCCAGTCACAGTCAAGATTATATGTTTTGATATTGTGCTTAATTAGGTTAACTGCATCTAAGGATAATTGCCATAATTGCATTGCCAATTGATTACCATATTTAGTAGCTATATATTCCATACCACATTCATATGAATTTAATACCTGACCACCATTCACACCGCTAGCTTGATTAGCCAAGCTACTTTCAGCTTCAAGCAACACGACGTGATAGTTCATTTTAGCAAGCTGCAATGCAGTAGCAATCCCAGTTAAACCACCACCAATAACACATACATGACAATCAATATCCTCTGTTAACGTAGGTAATGCCAATTCAACATTTTGTGTATGAGAATAAAAACTACGATATATGGTATGTTCGTAAATAATAGGATCTAAGTTCATAATGGCGTTTCTTCAAGAATGCTATAACGATAATAAACGCCACAACTTAGGTGTGGCGTTCGCGTAATGATAATATGTTTAAATTAAAATGGAATATCGTCTGGCTGTAAGCTTGGTCCTGGTGCATTAAATCCAGCAGGTGCTTTAGGTGCTGCTGATGGCGCTGGTGCATCCATTCCATAATCAGGACTATTATGCTCAAAACCATCAGCGTCTTCAGCACGTTCGCGACTACCAATAAATTCGATCGTAGAAGCAGTAACTCGCATAGTTCCAACTGGTTTACCTTCTTTGTTAATATATGCATTAACACTAGGGATTCCTTCAATCAACAGCTTAGTACCCTTACGAACATAGTTTTGTACAACTTCAGCAGTTTTACCATTACAGCTAATTTCCATCCAATCGGTACGGGGATTAGCTTTAGTTCCGCTACTAACCGCTAATGAAAAGGTAACAAATGATTCTCCGCTTGGCGCATAACGAGTTTCTGGGTCACGTCCAACATTTCCAGTTACAAATATTTTTTTCATTCCAAACCCTCTCCTAAAATTGTTATCATCAGATATTATACAATAAATTATGCACTGCTTGATGAATTCCCAACTATGCTATAGTTATAATTTTCTTGTGTAATTGTCTTAATTGATTATTATGTGAAATTGTTAATATTGCCAACTGCGGTAATTGAGCATGTAACAAATTATATAACTTCAATTCAGTTGCTCGATCCAGCGCAGAGCTACTCTCATCTAAATAAACAATATCTGGTTTATTGATTAATACTCGGCAAAAAATAATTTTTTGCTGCTCACCTATTGAAAGCATTTTGTTCCAATCACCACTGGTATATAATTTCTCTATTAAAGCATCTAATTCACAATCAATCATTAATTCTTTGATTGCCGTATCACTAGGTAAATTATTGACCAATGGATAACAAATTGCCTCTTTTAAATTTAATAATGGCAAATATGGTCTTTGTGCAATAAATAAACTCTTACTACCATTGCGCTCACTGATTACACCACTCGCATATGGCCATAATCCATTCAGAGCCTTGAATAGTGATGACTTACCAACCCCTGTTTTACCAACAAATAATAGATGTTCCGCACGGCTTACCTCAAATGACAAATTGTTAACCAGAATATTACCTGCTGGATTATAAATAGATAAATTCTTTACGACCAATAATGATAATTCATGATGATAAATTGGTGGAACGACAATTTTAGCACTCTCGTCCATCAGATGCATAAAATCACTTAACCGATTCATGACAGCGCGCCATGTTGCAATATCAGCATACATATAAATTAGAAATGCTATCGCAAATTGAACACGTGCAAAAGCAGAATTAATTTGCATCATGTCACCAAGAGTTATTTTTCTAGCAAAATACCGCCCCGCGGAGATCAAAGTAGGAATAATAGTTGAAATTTGCCCATAAGTATAATTAAACATATTGATTTTAAAATTACGACGCAATACTTGCATAAAATTATCAACAATATGATTAAAATCTCGAGTCGCATGTTGTGATTCAATAGCTGCAGCTTTGTAGGCAGCAATTTGCTGTGAATGTTCACGAATCCGAACTAAATTATAACGAAAATTTGCCTCATAACACTGTTGCTGATAATTAAGCTTAATGAGGGGATTACCAATTTTAAAGGTAATATATGTTCCTATACCCGCATACAGCAAGGCTAACCAAACCATATAGCCAGGAATAAAAAATGAATGTGTGCTAATGTTAAATATGAAATTACCAGAAAACCGCCATAGAATAACTAAGAATGAGCCAAGTGAAATTATTGATCGAAAGCTGGTAATAAGTATTTTGATGGTTAAATTAACAAATTGGTGTACATCATCGCTAATACGTTGGTCTGGATTGTCTTGATTATTTTGAATAAACTCACTAAAATAATAACTACGGCTTTTAACCCATGCTTGCAAATAATATTCAGTCAACCACTTACGCCACTGTATTTCTAGGATAGAACTACTATAGTAGGTAAAGATGGTCGCAAAGACAAACAACAACATAATAATAGAACCAGAAACTAGTAAGGTAAAAAATTTACGCTGATCATAATTCTGTAGACTATTATAAAAACCACCATTCCACTCAGTTAAGCGTACTGACATGTAAACTTCAAAAATAGCACAACTTAAAATAATCACTAACCATAATAAAGCCACATAACGTTTGTTACTCAGCCAAAATGGTTTAATTAACAGCCATACTTGTTGCCAAAACTGGATAAAATTCATATAGTTCTAGTTTTAGAAGGTTGATTATTACCATAATTGGCAATAATGGTGATTGTCGTGGAACACTAACCGTCTGGCATAGATGAAAAAATTGTACATTGAACACTAAATCTCATATAGTTCTAATGGTAACTGGTCTGGATCTTTAAAAAAAGTAAACCTTTTGCCAGTAAATTCATCAATACGGATCGGTTCACATTCTACATCATAGGCTTGTAAATAATCAATCATTGCATCAAGATCAACTACTTTAAATGCTAAATGACGCATACCGCAAGCTTCAGGAGTAGACGGTCGTGGCGGAGTATTAGGAAAAGAAAAGAGTTCAATTTGAGTTTTGATGTCAACTTGTAAGTCCAACTTAAATGAATCACGGGCACTACGATAGACCTCACGAATAATTTCAAATCCCAAGATGGTCGTATAAAAATATTTTGATTTTTGGTAATCACTAGCAATTATTGCAATATGATGAATACCTGTTATTAATTTAGACATATATTTGCTGGTACTTCAATAATAAATTTTCTAACTGTAATTTATGGTTTAATGGATGATTATGCCACTCTAAAAGGAAGATACTATCATCTTGTAGTGCATATAGTTTATCTTTATTTAAGCGTCTTGCCAACTGTTGTAACGCTTGATTTGAATCAACAAAGTAACTAGGACTACAAGCACAGGCAACCTGCATCAAATCACTTTGCCATTTGATAAAAAACTCCAAGAGTTTAGCCATTCCAATTTTTTTGGGATCTAGTTCTTTAGTTAAAGTAAATATATTGCTAATGCTTGGCGTTTGTAAAGTTTCAATGAGTAGTTTCTTCTGCTCTACTGTAAATGGTATTTCAAACAATGGTTCACCATCATAATAACGTAACCAAAAGTCAATATCAGCAGAAGAGTCTAATACCGCCACCGCTTGTTCATAAGTTGGGCGTGTTACGCTATACTTAAGACACCGTGATTTAATTGTTGGCATGACCCGAGCAATATCCTCAGCTTGCAAAATAAAGATACAATCTACAGGTGGCTCTTCCAAAATCTTCAATAATGCATTGGCACTACTGATATTTAGCTCTTGTAATCTGGGTAAGTAAACAACCTTAGTACCGCTCAAATGCGATGAACGATACACAAACTCAGTTACTTCACGAATTTGATTAACTTTAATCTGTAATGTTTTACGCTCCTCAGTTTCATCTGCCGCCAAAATATATAAATCAGGATGATTATGTTCTTGGTATAGACGACATGATGGGCAAGAGCCGCAAGCATCAAGTCCATTACGTTGATGACATAACATAAATTGTAGCAATTCATCCATTAACGTATTAGTACCACATCTAATGCCACCATAAATTAATAGCGCATGGAAATTACCACGGAGAAAACTGCTCGCTAATTTTTGGTAATCATTCTTTTGCCATGGATAAAGCATTAAACAATGCCTTTACTTGCTAGTAATTCATCAACATGTTTTATTAATACGCTTCTAGTCTCAGGAATTGTTTGATCGGTACGAATTATTTTCACCCGATATGGTTCTTCATTTGCTATTTGATAATAGGCTTGCTGAACACGATTAAAAAATTCACGAGGTTCTTGCTCAATACGATCTAAATCACGATTACTACGCAAACGTTCTAATGCCACATCAAGTGGAGCATCAAACAAAAATGTAGCATCTGTTTTTAGCGTCGGTTCTAATAATGAATAAACTGTCTTTACTTTATCTATCCCTAATTGACGACCTGCACCCTGATAAGCAATAGATGCATCAACAAAGCGGTCTGCTAATACACATACGCCATTTTCCAAATTAGGTAAAATAACTTGTTTAATTATCTCCTGACGCGAAGCAAAATACAATAATAACTCAGTATTAGAGTGTAAATGATCGCTAGTTAACAATAAATCACGGATTTTCTCGCCGACTACCGTACCACCTGGTTCACGAGTTACCACAACCTGTAAACCTTTACTAATCAAATAGTCACGCAAGAAATCAACATGTGTTGATTTACCTGCTCCATCAATACCCTCTACTGAAAGAAATAATCCACGACTCATGCTACTCCCTATTTACTTTTTAAATATTTATTAACTGCTTGCGTATGTTCAGAATACGTTTGTGAAAACTTAGTTTTACCATTACCGATTGCCACAAAATATAAAATTTGCCGATCTGAAGTTGGATTTGCTGCTGCATTTAACGCATTCGCGGATGGAATACAGATTGGCGTTGGGGGTAATCCACTATGTAAATACGTATTATATGGTGTGTCTATCGCAAAGTCTGCCCGAGTAATATTTGCCTTATTACCTAGACCATAAAATACCGCAGGGTCATCTTGAAGACGCATATTAATCCGTAGGCGATTATTAAATACCGTCGAAACCATGACCATATCTTGGCTTTCACTCGTTTCTTTCTGGATTAAACTTGCCATAGTTAATAATTCATAAGAGTTTTTATAACTAGTATTACTTTCATTACGCGCTTGCCAAACCTTCGCTAATTGAATTTGCAGTTTCTTATTGGCGATTTGCAAAATTTCTATATCGCTCTGTGAAGGTGCCACAAAATAAGTATCAGGATAAAATAATCCCTCTACGCGCGGATTAGTAATTTTTAATGCACTACGAATCTGGGCATCGCTCATTGACTCTGTATAATGAGCAATTTGTGATTCAGCATACAAGGCTTTTCTTAATTGTGTAAAATTCCACCCTTCTAAAATCGTAAAGCTAATTTCATCTGGTTTGCCGCTTGATAAACGCTCAATCATATCAAAAATTGACATGGGTTTATTGAACAAATACATCCCTGCAGTAATTTTACGATCTTTCCCCATTACTCGCGCCATTGCAATCATTAATTTAGCATTTGGTATAACATTAGCATTATCCAGTTTTCGTGCTACTTTACTTAATGAATCACCTCTGGCAACAACTAGTTTATAACTACCGTTTGGAATATCACGAGGAAAGAGGAACAAATATCCCCACACCATTATAAATACACTAAAAATAACTAATAACCCTTTGATAGCCTTGTGAGTTGAATTGTTTTGTGGCTTGCGTTTTGGCGCCATAATTAGTTTTGTTCTCCAATAAGTATTAATTGTTGTCAAGCCCGTTTTAAAAGTGCACCACTTTATTTCAGTCAGCCGGTCTAAAACTGCACCACTTTTTAAGCCTCATTTGTTAAGTTTATTGGCAGTATTCCAGCCTTCTTCTTTTGCTTCAACCGATAACTATCGCCTTGTATAGTTACAATATGACTATGATGAATTAATCTATCCAATATAGCTGCAGTTAAAGCTTCATCATTATTTAATACTTCTTTCCATTTGGTAAAGGTTAGATTTGAAGTAATAATTAGTGATCCTGTTTCATAGCGTTTATTTACCAGTTGGAAGAACATGTTTGCCTGTTGCTCATTAAAGCGTAAATAGCCAAATTCATCAACAATTAGAATTCTAGCGCCACCAATAGTTTTACTTAAATACTTGTCCAACTTGTTTTGTACATTGGCAGCCTGCATTTGTAACATTAAATCTGCTGCAGTAATAAACTTTACCTTCCTGCGCTGTTGAGTTGCTAAGTATCCAAGCGCTATAGCTAAGTGAGTTTTGCCTGTACCACTTGGACCAAGTAAGATTACATTCTCATGATTATGCATAAACCGTAAATTAGCTAATTCTTGAATTTGTGCTTTATTGATTTTAGCGCTAGTAAAATCAAAGTCAGCTAATGTTTTGGTAATTGGGAAACCCGCTAATTTTAAAGTAGCTTGACGTCCACGTTGTTCACGTGTACTTAGCTCATAGTCTAATATCTTGACTAAATATTCGGTGTAGCTAAGACTTTCCTTCGCACACTCATCAGCAATGCTTTGGTATGACTGAAGTACTCCAGATATTTTCAACTCTTCACACGCCAGAGCAATTTTATTTAACATCTGTTCAACCATGGTATGCTCCAAGTAACTGTTCGTACTCATCTAATGATGGCTGCATTATGTCAATATTGCCAAACTCTTTTATTTGTTCTGCCGTTGCTTGCGTCATCGGTGATATATCACTGATTAAACCATTAATAATCTTTTGCGTTATGCTTGGCCGAGTGACACGCATGATATAGGGTAATAAGCTAGACTTTTCCTGCTCAAAGCGAATTGTCGGGCGTTCTTTAGTTGTACCATGAATTCGTTTATTAGCTTTTGCGGTCCAACTAAATATCTCCGCATTTAATAAATCAGCCGTAATTGCAATTGATGTATCTTTTAACTTAGCACGTAGATAACGGTAAAAGTTACCTTTTAAATAACTATTAAATCGTTCTACTTTACCTTTGGTTTTTGCGCGATATGGGCGACATAATTTTATCTCAAAGCCATGAAATTTGGCGAAGTCAAGTTGCGTGGCATTAAACTTATGCTCACCAACTCCATATGCATCACGCTCTATGACAACATCTTTCATGTTATCGTATAATATAGTTTCTGGCACTCCATTAAAATAAGCAAAAGCTCGATCTAAACAATCAATTAAGTCATCATCGTTACAACTGCTAGTAAACCAAATAAAGCTCATGCGGGAATAGCCCAAGGTAATCACAAAAGCATAAATAGGGTCTTTACCCGAGCGAATAGTGGTCCAATCAGCTTGAGCTTGTTTACCTGGCGCTGTTTCAAATCTCACCACTGGATCGTTTTCAGTCTGAATTGATTTATATTCTGCCGTTAGAAACTCTTGCAGAATAGTTCTGCCACCACTATAGCCCAATTCAATAATGTCATCCATAATTGCTGAATACGGCAATCTGTATTCACTCTTACTAATTAAATCACGAATGTATGACTTATATGGATCTAATTTAGAAATCTTCTTAGAAGTACGACTTGATGTCTGTAATACTTCTTCGGATAACCGCTTACTAACTGTTCGTCGATTTAGTTTTAACATCTTGGCTATCTTACGCATAGAATAGCCTTTTTTACATAGTTCATGTAACACGATAAAGTCCTCTTTAGAGATCATGCTCACACTCCCAAATTATTAATTTAAGAGCATATCACACTAACTTTAAGGTGGCGCACTTTTATGCCGGGTTTATGCTGTCAAGTGGTGTACTTTAACACCGGGCGTG
>RXKA01000142.1:0-13536 GCA_003962985.1 Pseudomonadota bacterium
AATTATGAGTGGTACTATTATACGGGGCTAGGACACAGCTATGCTTTATCAGCGCTAATCATGTTAGCAGCAAAATAAAATAAATAACAGTTACATACGTAGTATAATTCTTTCCTTAGATTCCTTTGTATAGAGATGCATTGATGGAAAAGTTGTTACTGATATTGAATTTTTTTATTGTAAGTTCATTTGCCGCTGAAAATCAATTAACTACTATAGAAAGTGGTATTTCGTTTTATACAGAATATTACCCAAATACTACTTCTAAATTTAGAGGAACTATTATTTTTGAAAATGGTAGTGGTACAACTACCGACGAGTGGACTCAAAATAAGACTTTCTTTAACTGTGCAAGGCAAGTTGGCTCAATATTTCTTTATGACCGTAACGGTTTGGGTAAAAGTCCAGCAGATCTAACTACCTCAGTTAATAATCCAATTACTGCGGAGCTTGTTACTGGCAAGTTAATGAAAATATTGAAAAAGCGACATATTCCAGAACCATATATAATAGTGGGTCATTCCTACGGTGGTTTATATGCCAATTATTTTGCTCGTAAATATTCGTCAAATATTAGCGGCGTATTTCTAATTGATCCAGCTCCAGAAAGCTTTCAATACACAGATAGTTTAATGAGTAAACTGGATATTGAAAGTTGGAATAAAATTCCTAACTTTCAACTATATAAAGACTATAGCTATGAAAATGCTAATAAATATCATTTGATGACGTCCGCAGAGGTTTTTTACCAACTAAAAGGATTAAATCAATCGCAACTTCAATTGAATAAACTTCCCAAATTATCAGATACGATTCCTATAGTAATCGTATCTTCCACCCAAATGGAAAGTGCAAATGTGATAAAGGGTGCTTGGTTTGAAAAGCAGAAAGCTTATTTGAATAATAACCCAAAAAGTAAAATCATCCAGATAAACTCCGGACATTTTATTCAATTAGAGCAACCTAAGGCTGTTTGTGATATGTTGAAACAAATATTAAACTAACTAAATTGGCGCAAAAAAACCGTGAACATTATTTACTCACGGTTTATTAACATTTTCTGGGAATATTTACGATAACAAATTGATTTCATTCTTAAGTTGCTATTTGCGTTGCTGATAAATCAGCAACAAAATACTTAACTATTTCTCTAAATTTAGCTTCTGAAATTTTTGAACTGTTTATATACTTATTTTTATTAATCATAGCAATATATTAGTACACATTAAAGTATGCTTTAATTGTCTAACCCCTAATTATTTGTTACATAATTGCTGTAAGTACTCAGAAATGTTGATTTTATAAAGTACGTGTTTCGCTAATTTATGATCTGATGGTATGCTTGGATGTAGAAAATCGCCATCAATAAATCTTGTCATGCCAATTTTTCGCATGACGTTTTGAGAGTTGATATTCTCGACAACTGCAATACTAACAATTTCATCTAAATTAAAATCTTTGAAGCCAATATCAAGACATTTTAATGCACCTTCGGTTGCATAACCAAATCCTTGATGCTTCTTGGATAAACGCCAACCAATTTCAGTACATGGAGTAAATGGTGCTGTAAAACCTGGTTTACTAAGCCCAATAAAACCGATAAATTCACCTGTACTTTTTAGCTCTACTGCAAAAAAACAATAACCTTCATTAATAAATTTTGTTTTCATCCGTTCAACTAATGCTTCTGTTTCTTCATAAGATAATACATTTGGGAAAAACTCCATTACTTCTTTATCTGCACATAATTCTGCAAAAGGCTTAATATCAGAATCTCTCCATGTGCGTAATATTAATCGTTCGGTTTCATATCTCATTATCATTTCCTCTATGAAGTTAGTGAGTTAAATGTTGTAATTAATTCATGCGGTAATTGTATTTTCAAATGATTTATAAAGCCCTAACTAATAATCTTTGTCAACATCGCACGAAAATAATCATTTGGAGTTTTATTAACTGAATTATCATAAATCAGATTAAATATATCGAGAGATATATTTAATGGTAGACATTCCACAGCTATAAATTCATGATTAATTTCACATAAAAATACAACAAAAATAAATAGCATTAGTTAGTGCTTATTCTCATATTTATTTTCCGATACAAAATTTACTAAAGATTTCCCCCAGTAAATCATCTGCACTAAATTCACCCACAATACCACCCAACGCAGTATGAGCATAACGCAATTCTTCTGCTAAGATATCAAGCTGTTCCCAATTCATAAAAGCATAATCAATATGTTCTACAGTAGTCCGCATAGCATCTAAGTGACGCGTTCTAGCAATAAAAACATCACTCTGATTATTCTCCCAGCCAATCAATGCCAAAATTTGTTGGCGTAAATTCTCCAGCCCCAATTTTTCGCGGGCTGAGATATAGATATGGGTATGTCCATCCACTTTCTCTATCCGTGGTTTGCCACCACTAAGGTCGATTTTATTATGCACATAAATCATTGGCACATTGGCAGGCAATGCGTTGATAATTTGTAACTCTTCGGCTGCGATACCATGGCGATAATCAAGTAAGACCAAACAAACATCAGCACGGCTTAATGCATCCAGTGCACGTTGAATACCAATTTTCTCAACAACATCCTGAGTATCTCGAATCCCAGCGGTATCAATGATATTGAATGGAATATCATCAATAATAATCTTTTGTTTTACTATATCACGGGTAGTTCCTGCGATATCTGTAACAATCGCCACATCTTCATTGGCAAGTGCGTTTAACAAACTAGATTTACCTACATTGGGCTGCCCGACAATAACGATATTCGCACCCTGATTTAATAACACGCCCTGCTTAGTTGAGTGTAATAAATCATATATTTGCTGGCGCACTAGCGAAAGTTTATCTTTAATTTTTGCAGCAGCGATAAATTCAATATCTTCTTCAGGAAAATCTAAGGTCGCTTCAACAAACATCCGTAAATTAATTAGACTACTATTAATTTGTCCGACATAATCAGAAAACTCACCTTTTAATGATTTAAGCGCGCCACGAGCACTAGCTTCACTTTCGGCATGAATTAAATCAGCGATACTCTCCGCTTGTACCAAATCTATTTTACCATTTAGATATGCGCGTTTACTGAATTCGCCAGCTTCAGCCATTCGACAACCCAGTTCAATACAGCGTTTAACTAGCATATTAAGAACAACTGGACTGCCATGCCCTTGTAGTTCAATTACTTCTTCACCAGTAAATGAGTTGGGTGCAGGAAAATAGATAACCAAGCCAGAATCAAGAATCTCACCATTTACATCAAGGAAATCCGCATAATGAGCATAACGAGGACGTAAAGTCTTAATTCGCGCGATACCTGCTATAACCTTATCAAGGTTGGCACCCGAGATTCTAACCACACCAACACCCGCATATCCACTGCCACTAGCGATCGCAACTATATTATCAGCATTATAATTCACTTGTCATTCCTTAAAATGTGTACGCATCAATAACTTCATCACCACTAGCAGCACATAAAAATTTCCATACTTCTGGTAAATTACTATAACGACGAATTATCGCACGTAGTTTAGCCACACCTGTTGCATCTAAATTATTATCAATCATATCCATCAACAAATTAAATAAGATTAACATTTCCAGCTCATAATAAAACTCATCAACTAATTTATCGCGAGGAATTTGTTGCCCTCTTGCTGAAGCCCAAATTGGCACAACATATTCTAACAAATCAGCTTCATTAGTTAGTTTTATTCCATCTATGACACAGTTAGTCATAAATTCAACATATTCAAGCTTGTCATCACCAGCAAAAATTTCAATTAATTTATCAGCAAAAACAGTTAATTCTGTTGTTAATAAATGCTCATCAATTTTTACGTTAGCATTATTTAATATAAATTCACTAACAGATTGTTTTATTTCAAAAATAGATTGTCTATCTAATTTATTATTCATTTTTCTAATTCTCATATATTAATCTTTAATCACACGATTTTAACACAGCTTATCAATAAATTCTCAGGCAAGATTACTTTCACAAACCTTTCGTGATATAATCCACATCTTATTTATTATAACTTCCTGTATAAACTGTATGTTCCAAAAAAAATCATTTAGTCTATTTTTATTTACTGCACTATCTTGTGGTAAGGTTCTCGCTATTGGTGAATCATCGTTGAATTCATTATCAGTTACGCCTGCTGCTCCATTAGTCTGTGGATATGACGATAGTCAATGGTATCAAAAATCTGGACCTGATTTTTTTGGTTTAACCAAAGTTGAATCACAAACGATGTACATGCAGGCAAATGATATTAATGGGCAATATGGCGGTACTCATGTTGCACAAGGCAATGTAATTGGCTATAAAGGTGAGCAGACCTTTTTTTCTGATTGGCTAATTTATGATCAATTAAATGATCGCGCCTCAATGGGGGATAATGTATATCTAACCCGCCAATTTGATTCATTACAGGGACAATGGGCTGATTATTTCTTAGACCTAAATAAAGGCAAGTTTACTCAAGCTCGTGCCTATTACGGTAAAGAAAATTTATCTTTTACTGGTGATCAAATCAATGTTCAGGATAAGGCTCATGCAACGATAGACAATGGTTATATGACATCATGTAATCCTAATGATCCTGCTTGGTACGTAAAGTCCGACCAAATAAAATTAGACTATACTGATTCCCAAGGCGCAGCCAGTAATGCGACAATGTACTTTGAATCAATCCCAATTTTCCATTCTCCATATATGACATTCCCACTTGGGCAACGTCGTTCTGGTTGGTTAACCCCAAATTTTGGTGGAACAAGCACATCTGGATTCATGGCATCAGAAGCCTACTATTGGAATATGGCACCCAATTATGACATGACCATTACACCAGAAGTATGGGCTCGTCAAGGTATCATGGTAGCAGATCAATTCCGTTATATGACAGAAAGCAATGTCGGCAGCATCTACACAGAGCAGTTACCTTCATCATGGGGTGCGGAACAAGGTGTTCCTAATTATCGCTGGTACTGGAGTTTAACTGATACGTATACACCTGCCAAATATTTAACTATGGGTTATAATTATAACCAAGTATCAGATAATAATTATTTCAATGACTTTGGTAACTTTTACTCGGTTACCGATAGTGTTAACTTAGATCAATCAGCGTATATTAATTATGCACCGCAATGGGGTTTGGCAAGTATTAAATTACAAAACTATCAAACCTTATATCCATTAAGTACCACTCAAACCATACCGATTTATGCACAGTATCCAATGGCAAATTTTAATGTTAATCCGCAAAATTTAGGAGCTGGTTTTAAAGGTAGTTGGCTTAGTTCTTACGGGTATTTCTACAGTCCAGATATGCAAAGTGGTCAACGTTTAGTGGCCTATCCTAGCGTCACATATCCAATGCAAAAAGTTTGGGGATCATTAACGCCGAAATTGGGTTTGAATTCTATTAATTATGATGTAGGTAATAATCCAGGATATGCTAATTCTGCAGGACAATATTCTCTTAATTTACCAGTTGCATCGATCGATGGGAGTTTATATTTTGATCGCCCTACCTCAGTTGGTAATACAGCAATGACGCAGACATTCGAACCACGATTATATTATTTATATATCCCAGCAGTTAACCAAGCCAATCTACCTGATTTTGATACGGCGACGGCAACTTATAATTACAATCAACTATTTAGTGAAAATCAATTTACTGGTTCAGACCGCTTAAATGCTGCCAATGATATTACCATTGGTGGAACTAGCAGGTTAATTAATGATGCCAATGGTAATGAGATTATGAAATTTAACTTTGGTTATCGTTATTTTATTTCGCAAGAAAGCAACTCTCTCTACGGCACATATACTCAATACCCACAATTATATTTGCCAACCCCAAATATGATTGCAGAATTAACCAACCAATGGAATCGCCAAATTAGCACTTTTGCATCATTCCAATATGATACAACTCAATCCAATGTTGATTACTACTCAGTCAACCTAAAATGGAACCCAGATGCAGGTAAAGTGTTAAATGTTGGCTTCAGCTATCAATATGATATGCCATTATTAGTATATAATTATACCCCTGGACAACAGTTCACTGCTTCAACCTATGAAAATCAATATGCAGTAAATATCTCAGGACAATGGCCATTATATAAAGATAAAATCTACATCATGGGGCGTACTAACTATGATTTCACTATGAATTCATGGTTAAATTTTGTCGGTGGTTTACAGTATAATGGTGGTTGCTACAATATCAGTGCGGTATATCAACAATTTATCTATGGATATAATTACTCCGGTCAACCACTGAATCAACAAGTATATATGTTAAACTTTAATTTCAAAGGTATAGGAGATGTTGGCTCTGGTGATCCGACTAGTTTATTAAATAATAATATTCAAGGTTATCAGTCAGTATATTCAATTATGCAAGATCAAACTCAATATTAGGCGAATTTATATGAATAAAAATTTATTAATCATTTTATTAAGTGTCTTGGCTATTTGTAGCTATGCAGAACCAACAACTCTCGATAGTGAATCAAGCAATAAAATTGAGTCAACTGTTGTTGCGCCAAACACACCAACGCCCATGTCAACACAAGCTCCAACTCAACTCATGAATAAAGTTGTTGCTTACGTAAATAAACGTATCATAACCCAAAATGAATTAAATACCCAAATAGTACAAACGACTAAAAATCTACAACAGCAGGGAATCAAAAATAGCGACCCTAAAGATTTGCGTACTAAAGTATTAGATCAAATGATTTTGCAACAAGCCCAATTAGATTTGGCCGCTCGGGGAGGGATAAAAACTACCGATGCCGAAATTAATCAGGGAGTAGCGAATGTAGCTAAATCACAAAATCTAACGGATAGTCAATTACAAGCTAAATTAGCATCTCAAGGTGTGTCAATGGCACAATTTAGACAGCAACTAGCAGACCAAATCACCACAGAAAAACTCCGTCAACGCGAAGTAGATGGGCGAGTATTTGTCAATGATGATGAAGTAACCCGTGTAATCAATAGTGAAATGTACAAGAATCGTATTGATTACCATCTGTCAAATATCATGATCGGTATTCCAGAGCAAGCAACCCAAGAGGTAGTGGCACAAAAACAAGCATTAGCCAATCAAGTTTATGAGCAACTCAAACAAGGACAACCATTTGAGAAAATGGCATTAAAATATTCAACCGCACCCAATGCAATTCAAGGAGGCGAATTAGGTTGGAAGAGTAATACTTCATTACCACCACAAATCTTAGATCAAATTAAGAATTTACCAATAGGCGGAACGTCTCAAATCATAAAATTCCCAATTGGCTTTTTAATTTTTAAAGTAACTGGGGTAAAACAGCATGGTACACCACAAATAGTTCACCAATACCATGTACGCCATATCTTGGTTAAAGTAAACGAACTAACTAGTGATGATGATGCGTACCAAAAAATTAACGGTATTTACAACCAATTACAAAAGGATAAAAATAATCCCGTTGCAGAAAGTGCTGATTTTATTAATTTAGCCAAACAGTATTCAGAAGACCCTGGCAGTGCCGTTAAAGGTGGTGATATTGGTTGGACATCAAAAGGTGATACAGTACCGCAATTTGAACAAAATATGCTGGCTACTCCTGTCGGACAAATTAGTAAACCATTCCGTTCACCATTTGGTTGGCATATCTTGCAAGTTATGGAGGTTCGTGATAGTAATATGGCAAACGAAAAAGAACGTGCAGACATCCGCCAAGAAATTCGTGAAACTAAGGCACAAATTTTGTATACTGAATGGATTCGTAACTTACGCGAAATGGCGTACGTAAAAATCAACGATAACTAATCAATGAATTCAAGACGTAATTTTACCTTACTGGTCTTAATTGCGATTACCAACGGTAGCATACCAATCTTAACTGGATCAACGCTATTTGTCTGGTTAAAAGAATCTGGGCTCAATATTCAAACTATTGGGCTCTATAGTCTTGCTAATCTACCTGTAGTACTCTCTTTTGCAATTTCAGCACTATTAGAATACGGCGCGCGTCATAAAATTATTAGCTATAAATATATCCTAATTGCAAGCTTAGCCATTAGTAGCTTATTAGTTTATATTCTACCGACAGCTATCCAACAACCACATCGTCTATTTATTATTTGCCTATGCTTAAGTATTAGCACCACTATTGCACGGATAATCTTGCTTGCGCTTCAAAAATTATTATTTAATGATCGGCAATTAATAACTGTAATCAATATTTCTACGATTGGTTTTAAAATTGGATTACTATTAGGCGGTAGCTTAGCATTATATTTATCACAATTTTATCAATGGGAAGTTCTCTACCATTACTTTGCGGGATTAATTTTAGTCTTCACTACTAGCATTGCCCTACTTGCACCACGCCAATTATGGCAAGCCAATTATAATGATTCATCAACTTCATTACTTCATCAATTCAGTGCACCATTTATTAGCTTATTTAAGCTGCCATTTGTCTGGTCAATTATTTTATTAATGTTTTTCTACCGTGCACCAGATAATCTAATTACTCACTATTTTGATTTATTTTATTTACACTTTGGACTGAGCAAAACTAATGTTGCATTTGGCTATAAACTCTATGGAATGTTAACTGCTTCACTCGGTGGCATCTTATGCATTCGATTAATTCGTGGGCGTTCATACATTCATAACCTACAAATTGCACTGGCACTTCACCTATTATCATATGTACTAATCTATGGATTTACTTTATGGCATGCACCATTATGGGCATTTTATTTATGTGTAACCTGTGAAGAATTTAGTCGCGGAATGACGATGATAATGTTTTGGTCATTCCAGACCCATATTTGTACCCGTCAACATGTATTGATTCAACTAGCCATACTAACAGCAATTGATAGTTTAAGCTATAGCCTATTAAGTGCCATAGCTGGAGCAATCATTGCTAGATTTGATTATAATTATTTTATTCTAATTATTGTTCTCAGCTTTATACCCGCATTTATGATTTTATCACGCCTAAAAAATAGTGAATACAACGTGATATACCAAGCTTCAAAATAAGATAAACAAAAGTTGAGGCTATAACTATGTTATAATCCGCCTTATTTTTATACAATTATGCTATCATTTATAGAGAAAAATTAATGTCAAGAAACTTAAGAAATATTGCAATCATTGCTCACGTCGATCATGGTAAAACTACAATGGTTGATAAACTATTACAACAAGCAGGTACATTCTCTGCACACCAACAAGTTGCTGAACGCGTTATGGATAGTAACGACTTAGAAAAAGAACGCGGAATCACTATTTTAGCAAAAAATGTTTCGTTAAATTATAAAGGTACACGCATTAATATCGTGGATACGCCAGGACATGCTGACTTTGGTGGCGAAGTAGAACGCGTATTAGGAATGGTTGATGGGGTGTTATTATTGGTTGATGCGGTAGAAGGTCCTATGCCACAAACTCGTTTTGTAACGCGTAAAGCCCTAGCCTTAGGATTAAAACCAATTGTAGTTATTAATAAAATTGACCGCCCAGGCTCACGCCCAGAGTGGGTTATTGACCAAACATTTGATTTATTCGATAAATTGGGTGCTACAGAAGAACAACTAGATTTCCCTGTTGTCTATGCATCGGCTTTAAACGGATTTGCTTCGTTAGATTCAGACGTACGCGAAGGTACAATGGAACCTTTATTTGATACTATCTTAGAACATGTTGCAGCACCATACGAAGATGAAGAAGGTTCATTACAATTACAAATTTCTGCTCTTGACTATAGCAGTTTCGTTGGGCGTATAGGTATCGGACGTATTCATCGCGGTAAAATCCGCCCAGGACAACAAGTAATTGTTGCCGATGGTATTGATGGACCCAGCAAAACAGCAAAAATAAATCAAGTACAATTATTCCATGGTTTAGATCGCATCCAAGTTAACGAAGCAACTGCTGGTGATATCGTATTAATCAATGGTATTGATGAATTAAGCATTGGTAGCACTATTTGTAGCCTTGACAGTCCAGAGCCATTGCCAATGTTAAAAGTTGATGAACCAACTATTAGTATGATGTTCCAAGTAAATACATCACCACTAGCAGGTACTGAAGGTAAATTTGTTACTAGCCGTCAAATCCGTGATCGTTTAAATAAAGAATTATTAACTAACGTGGCATTACGCGTTGAAGATACTGCAAATACCGATGAATTTTTAGTTTCAGGTCGTGGTGAATTACATCTAACCATCTTATTAGAGAATATGCGTCGTGAGGGATTTGAATTAGCGGTTGCTAAACCACACGTGGTAATGAAAATGATCAATGGTGAGAAATGTGAACCATATGAATTATTGACTATTGATGTTGAAGAAGCTCACCAAGGTGCAGTAATGGAAGAGCTAGGTCGCCGTAAAGCAGAGATGTTGGATATGTCATCAGATGGTAAAGGTCGTACACGTATTGAATATCGCATCCCTGCCCGTGGTTTAATTGGTTTCCAAGGTGAATTTTTAACCCTAACTCGTGGAACTGGTTTAATTGCACATCTATTTGATGATTATGGACCTGTTAAAGCAGATATTCCAGGACGTCGTAATGGAGTATTAATTTCACAAGAAAATGGCGATGCCGTTGCTTATGCATTATGGAATTTAGATGACCGTGGTCGTATGTTTGTATCACCTGGTGAAAAACTTTATGAAGGTATGATTATTGGTATCCATAGTCGTGATAATGATTTAATTGTGAATCCAATTAAAGGTAAGAAGTTAACTAACGTGCGCGCATCTGGTACTGATGAAGCGGTACGCCTAACTCCACCAATCAAATTAACCCTAGAAAGTGCTATCGAATTTATTGATGATGATGAATTAGTTGAAATAACACCAAAAAATATTCGTTTGCGCAAACGTCATTTGAATGAAAATGATCGTAAACGCGCTAATAAAGCTGCTAATAGTTAATTTTTAATAGGAAACTATCATGATTATACATTTGACTAAGAATCAACTAGAGTGGTCAGAAATTCAGGCTCACGAAGATTTTGCCCGTCTAGATAATATCATTGCAACTCATCAAGCAGAGGTTTTTTATTATAAAAATGATGATGTAACGATTCGTGCCACTATTAAAATTATAGAACATGGTCGTAGTAATAATCGCTTTGAAGTCTTAACAAACAGTTATGCTCATGTCCACCCAGATATGGTACGCTTAGAATTTAAAGATGGGCATAAGATTGGTGAATTTGATAATTTTGAAGAAGCTAAAGAAGCTGCACAACTTTATTTTAACCACCATCATCATGCAAAATAAACTTGTTTATTTCAAAAAGTTCCCACTCAGGGAACTTTTTGTTTTATGTATCCGCTCAATATTAGCAAATTAATTATATAGCTCACATATAACCAATTGAGTAATTCAATTAAAGTTAACAATCCAAATAGTATTAGATTATTAATCCTCAATACTTAATATATCAGCTAGATAATGCTAAATCATATATATGCAGATAGGTAAACCACTATAAACTAGTTTAGTTATAAGACAAGGAAATATTAGATGAAAGAAAATAAGAAATTACTCTTTAGCAAAAATTACACCATTCGCTGGCAAGACATGGATGCCTTTAATCACGTTAATCATACGGTGTATCTTATTTATTTACAAGAGTGTCGTATCGATTGGTTACTACATTATGGTATAGTTATGGATGGTGCTACTCGTGGACCTGTCATTGGTGAAGTAACGTGCAAATACCTAAGATCGATAACTCACCCCGCAGAAATATGTGTTGAGTTATACTTTAGTCATAAAATAGGACGTCGGGTGTATTTTGAACATATTATCCGCGATAAGAATAATCCCGAGTTAATTTATACTACCGCTCATGTAGTCGTTGTTTGGGTAGATTTTACTACGGGCAAAAGTATTATTCCACCACCAGAATATGATTATATTTTAGATGAAACAATTATCATTAATAACTAAAGGAGTCACATCATGAAGAAATTTTTACTTATGCTAATTTGTGGAGCATCATTAACTCTTGTAGCTTGTGCAACTAATAGCACCAGTAACAATAATCAATCAGGAATTACTACTTATGGTAATACTCCAGATAATCCAATGGTTAACAGCAAAGCAGCAAGTAGCGAAGAATTCCCGCAAGAAAATCAAATGTAAAATAAAAACTCCCACCATTTTGGTGGGAGTTTTTATTATCGACTATAAATGTCAACACGTTCACGTAATTCTTTTCCAGCACGGAAATAAACTACATGGCGTTCACCTGATTCAACAGCAATACCATGACGTGGATTACGAACTTTACCAGCAGCACGGTGTTTCAATGAAAAACAACCAAAACCACGAATTTCAATTCGTTTACCAGACGAAATACTATTTGCCATTTTGTTGAACAGCTCTTTCACGATCATTTCAACTTCTTTACGGCTCAAACGAGGGTAAAGCTCAGAAATACGTTTAATAATATCAGAACGATTCATAAAAATCAGCCTTGTGACAATTTATCCTGCAATAAAGAACCTAAGTTAGTTGTACCAGCAGCTTTTTCTGCTTGTTTAACTTTCTTAACTGCTTCCGCTTCTTCTTTATTGTCTTTAGCACGAACTGACACAGCAATAGCACGGTTTTTACGATCAACATTTGTAATCATAACTTCTACGCTATCACCAACTGCCAACACTTTAGTAATATCATCAACACGCTCACTTGAAGCATCACGTGCAGACATAACAGCATCAACACCATCAGCCAAATTAATTACTGCTTGTTCAGCTGTAACTTCTTTAACAGTACCAACCACGATTGAACCGCGATCATTACTGATAATGTAAGAACTGTATGGATCGTTATCAAGTTGTTTGATACCTAAAGCAATACGTTCTTTTTCTACATCAACAGAAATAATTACAGCTTCTACATCTTGACCTTTTTTGTAATTACGGATAGCCGCATCACCAGATAAAGACCAAGAGATATCAGAAACGTGTACTAAACCATCAATACCGCCTTCTAAACCGATGAATAAACCAAAATCAGTGATTGAACGGATTTGACCGTTTACACGATCACCTTTTTTGTATTTATCAGCAAACTCAACCCATGGGTTAGCTTGACATTGTTTCATACCTAGGCTGATACGACGTTTTTCTGGATCGATTTCAAGAATTTGAACTTGAACTTCATCACCAAGTTTAACAACTTTAGATGGATTAACATTTTTGTTAGTCCAATCCATTTCAGATACGTGAACTAAACCTTCAATACCAGGCTCTAATTCAACGAATGCACCGTAGTCTGTTAAGTTAGAAACTTTACCGTGTAAACGAGTAGATTGAGGGAAACGCTCAGCAATACCTACCCATGGATCATTTGACAATTGTTTTAAACCTAATGATACACGATGTTTCTCTTGATCAAATTTCAATACTTTAGCTTCGATTTCTTGACCAACAGTCAATACTTCTGATGGATGTTT
>RXKA01000142.1:13586-16629 GCA_003962985.1 Pseudomonadota bacterium
CGCTCAACCAATACCGCTTTACGAGAAATAACGATATTATTGCGACGACGATCAACTTTAATCACTTTGAATTCTACGGCTTTGCTATCATATGGAGCAAAATCACGTACTGTACGTACATCAATCAATGAACCTGGCAAGAATAAACGTACGTTTTTGTACATAACGCCTAAACCACCTTTAACACGACCGTATACCATACCAGATAATACATCTCCACGCTCTAAAGCGCCTTCTAATTCTTCCCATGCTGCAATACGACGAGCTTTATCACGAGACAAACGAGTCTCACCATAGCCATCTTCAATCGCTTCAATTGCAACTTTAACTACATCACCAACGTTTACATCAACGTTACCAGCATCATCTTTAAATTCATTTACAGAAATAGAAGATTCTGATTTTAAACCAGCAGCAACTGTTACATATTTGTTATCTACAGCAACAACTGTTGCGCTAATTACTTCGCCTTCACGCATTTCTACTTGCGCTATGCTTTGCTCAAAAAGACTTGCAAAATTTTCCACAATCTTTTCCAAAATAAAAAAAGTTAATCACCGTACATATATTTATGTACAACCAAATCTAACAAGATTTATACCAATCAAGAATCAAATCAATCGTTTGTTCAATCGTTAATTCAGAATTATCCAGAACTTTAAATGAGTCATCAAACGTCAACGGAGCCGTACTCCGAGTTGAGTCCTGTTCATCACGTGCTCTAATATCTTGTAAAATATCCGCGATTGTAGCAGATTTATCAAATTGTTGCAACTGCTTATAGCGTCGTTCTGCTCTTTTTTCTGCACTGGCCGTCAAAAATAGCTTTAAATTAGCCTCTGGAAACACCACGCTCCCCATATCGCGACCATCGGTAACTAAGCCTGGTTCTTTAGCAAAATCACGTTGAAACTGTAATAATCTTGCACGAACTTCAGGAATTGCGCCATATTTAGATGCCAGCATACCGACATATTCCTCACGTAATTCACTAGTTACATCACTACCTGCCAACAACACTTTACCATCAATAAATTTTAAATCTAAAGAATTGATTAATTGAATCACGAAATCAGGTGTCACATTAACATTATTTGTAGAATGTTGATGTACCCATAAACCCAATGCACGATAAATTGCCCCTGATTCGAGATAATGAAAACCTAGGTGCTCAGCAATCAAGCGTGCCACTGTCCCCTTACCTGAAGAAGCAGGTCCATCAATTGTAATAATAGGAATCATAAATACCCTCTTTTATTTAAAACTTAATTTGTAAACCAGCCATCAGAAAATTCTGCGTCGTTGCATTACTAATTGCATAATCTTCAACATTAATTTGTAGCATCGGGAAAATAGGAATTGAAATTCCAGCACCGTACATAACGGCTCCAGCATTAAATCCACTTGTAGTTACATAACTCATACCCAATTTACCATAAATATCAACCACAGGGATAGGTAGAACACCTTTAAGGGCTAAATCCCAATAATTAGTATTAGCACCAGTATAACCAGCCTCTAAGCCGAAATAACTATTTAGCATATAGCCCGCATTCGCATTATAAGCCACATCTCCGCTATTAGTATCTGCACCAACATTGGCATTGGCATATATACCGCTATCAGCAAAACTAGTACCAGAAACTACTATTGCACATAATATAATTAATTTTTTTCTCATTTATCTACTCTTTTTACTTAGAACGCAAAATGTGCACCAAACATTAGGAAATTAGGATTACCAGCACCGCTAACTGCATAATCTTCAACATGTAATTGCCAGCTCGGAGCAATATGAAAACCGACACCAGCACCATATAATAAACCTGTATTACAACCATCACAAGTTGGGATGCCAAGCCCTAATTTACCATATAAATCAACGACACCACCAATAGGTAATACACCTTTTACTGCGCCATCCCATACCGAGTAACCACTCGTACCAGTATAACCACCTTCTAAACCTAGAAATTGATTAACCATATAACCACCATCTAAACTAATTGCTAAATTGTTACTACTGGTCGCAATACCCACGTTACCATCAACATAAACATTAGCATAGACACTACTAGCTAATAGTCCTAAAATTAGACAACTTATTTTCTTCATTAACAAAATTTCCGTAAAATTATAAAATAAACCAGTGATTTTAACATTTAATATCGATTACCACCAAAAACAATATTACATAAATATATGAAAAAAAGTAACTTATTGCACCTATCATACTATTTAAAACCAAGAATTCTCTAATGATAATTAATATTTTTACACATTTTAGCAAAAACTTAATAAAATATCCCCTTAAATTATAATTAATAACTATGGAGCTTAATCAGAATGAGTAATAATCGTCGTTCATACGATAATGATAACAATCAACGCCCTCGCCGTAACTCACGTAATGATTATGATAATCGACGCTACGAAAATAATGCCCCGCAACGTAATAGTCGTAATGACTATAATGAGCGTGAGGATTACGATGATTACGAACCGCGTCGTCGCAATAACAATTATAATGATCGCCCTCGTCAGTATTCACAACCGCCACAAAAATCTAATAAAGGTTTAATCATAGCACTGGCAGCATTAGGTGCCGTAGCTGTGGCTGCAGGAGCGTCATTTATGCTCAAAAAAGATGCTACCGCACAAATCATCTCTGTCACTCCAAATATGGTTAACCAACAACAACCTTACCAAAGTTGTCATAAAGTTGGTACAACAAGCTATGTTAAAAATCAGAAAAATGGTACTGAAGGTGCTTTAATCGGTGGTGCAACTGGTGCTGTTGCAGGTGGTATCATTGGTAATCAAGTGAAACAAGGTGGTGGTGGCACAGCTGTTGGTGCGTTAGTTGGTGGTGCAACGGGTGCTTTGGTTGGTAGTTCGGTACAAAAATCTAATCAGCCTGACTATATTGCCAAAAAAGGTTCAAATACACAATGTCATACCGCATACAAAACGGTTCGCACTCAAAATGGTTATAATGTGCAATACCTATATAAAGATAATACAGCAAGTATTATCACTCAAA
>RXKA01000181.1 GCA_003962985.1 Pseudomonadota bacterium
TTGATATGGGTGGTAATCTGAAATATTCACCGATGGGGGAATATCACGCATTCAATCCTGATATTGTGTATGCGTTACAAAAATCAGCCCAAACAGGTGATTTTAGCGATTATATGCAGTATGCGGATTTAGTGAATAACCGTTCTGTCACCTGCTTACGTGACTTAATCCAGTTAAAACCTCAATATGATGTTGAGGATTATTTAGAGCGAGTTGATCCAATCGAAGAGATTTGTCGTCGTTTTGATAGTGCGGCTATGTCAATTGGTGCGTTAAGTGCCGAAGCACACGAGGCATTGGCTATTGCCATGAACACTATCGGAGGGCGTTCAAATTCGGGTGAGGGTGGCGAGGATCCACTACGTTTTAGCACTAATAAAAATTCTAAGATTAAGCAGATTGCCTCAGGACGATTTGGTGTAACTCCTGCATACTTGATGAGTGCTGAAATTATTCAGATTAAAATAGCCCAAGGTGCAAAGCCTGGTGAGGGTGGTCAATTACCAGGGGATAAAGTAACAGTTGAAATTGCGAAATTGCGTCATGCGACTCCTGGGGTGACTTTAATTTCTCCACCGCCACATCATGATGTCTATTCAATTGAAGATTTGGCACAACTAATTTTTGATCTGAAACAATTGAATCCAGGTGCGCAAATTTCCGTTAAATTGGTATCTGAGCCAGGGATTGGCGTTATTGCTTGTGGCGTAGCAAAAGCACAAGCTGATTTAATTACCATCTCAGGTTATGATGGTGGTACTGGTGCGGCTCCGATTACATCGGTTAAGAATGCAGGTAGTCCGTGGGAACTAGGGATTGCTGAAACTCATGCTGCATTAGTTGCCAATAATCTACGTCATAAAATTCGTCTACAGGTGGATGGTGGCTTAAAAACAGGTCTTGATGTAGTGAAAGCTGCAATTTTGGGCGCTGAATCATTTGGTTTTGGAACTGCTCCTATGGTAACCTTAGGTTGTAAATATCTACGAATCTGTCATTAGAATAATTGTGCAACAGGTTTGGCAACTCAGAATGCGCAGTTACGTAAAGAACATTTCAAAGGCTTGCCGAAGATGTTAATCAATTTCTTTACTGGAGTTGCAAATGAGGTTCGTACATTAATGGCAACATTGGGGGTAACTCAGTTAGTTGATTTAATTGGGCGCACTGATTTATTGGAACTATTAGATAGTAGTCAATACAAAAATGTAGATTTAAGTGAAACGTTAGAATTGTCAGGAATTACTTCTAATTATCCTCGTTACTATACTGAAGCTAGCTTTAGCCATGACCGCGGTGTTATGAATCAGCGTATTCACGCAGATTGTATGGAAGCCGTATACAATTTAGAAAGTTTGACCAAAGAATATAGTATTTACAATACTGATCGTTCAGTTGGAGCTACTTTAGCTGGTGAAATTGCCAAAAATTACGGTGATGCAGGATTAGATAGTCCAATTAAACTATCTTTTAATGGAATAGCAGGTCAATCGTTTGGGGTTTGGGCAATTAAAGGTATGGAACTATATCTTAATGGTGAAGCCAATGATTATGTTGGTAAAGGTTTAGCTGGTGGTAAGATTGTTATTCGTCAAGTGAATCCTAACATAGTTTCGCAAGTAGCGGTGATGGGGAATACTTGTCTATATGGTGCAACCAGTGGTTATTTATTTGCCAATGGTGTTGCTGGTGATCGTTTTGCTGCACGTAATTCTGGGGTTATTTCAGTAATTGAGGGTGTGGCTAGTAACGGATGTGAATATATGACTGGTGGTGCAGTAGCCATTTTAGGTACTATTGACCAGAATTTTGGTGCGGGTATGACAGGTGGTGTGTGCTATATTTGGGATAGTTTTGATAAGGTAATTCCAAACCTGAATGCCGATGTTGAATTAGTTTCTGCTGATAAATTAGCTGAGACAGAGAATTCGCATCGTGAATTTGTTTATGAATTACTCAGCCAGCATTACAAGGAGACGCATTCTTTACGTGCAGCACAGTTCTTGGCTGATTTTGATAGTAATTTTGCTGAGTTAGCAATAATAAAACCGAAAAATATTAGTTTAACCAACCTAATTAATTATTTGATGAAGTAGATGAATGATGAAAAAAGATACAAATAAATTTCTGAAGCAATCAAGAGTTGATGCAAGTAAAATCGATTTAGTACAACGTAAAAATGAATTCATTGAAATCTACCAAACATTTGATAATCAACGAGCAACTGAGCAGTCTGAACGTTGTCTAGAATGTGGTAACCCTTATTGTCAATGGAAGTGCCCAGTGCATAACTATATTCCAGTATGGTTAAAAATGGTTTTAGAAAATCGGATTGATGAAGCGGTTGAATTATCTCATCAAACTAATAGTTTTCCTGAAATCTGTGGACGAGTTTGTCCGCAAGATCGCTTATGTGAAGGAAGTTGCACGCTTGATGATGGTTTTGGTGCAGTTACTATTGGGAATGTTGAAAAATATATTACCGATAATGCATTTGCAAAAGGTTGGCGCTATAGCTATCCAGAATTAAAAGCTGATGCACCACAAGTGGCGATTATTGGTGCAGGTCCAGCAGGATTGGCGTGTGCTGATGTGCTTTTGCGTAGCGGGGTAAAACCAGTTATTTTTG
>RXKA01000183.1 GCA_003962985.1 Pseudomonadota bacterium
AATTGGAGAAAATTAAAGCAAATAATAGATTCTGAAAATCCAGATATTGTAGTTTTTGCTGGAGATCACAATGATTCGTTTTATTTAGATAATGATTGTGATGTCCGAGACGCTTCTATGTTTCATAAAGAACTTCTTAATAAAGAAAATTGTATTGTACTTTATGGTAATCATGACATAAGTGTTTATCCGGGTAGTGGTCCTTCTACAAAATGTAGCGGTTATGAACTCAGAAAAGATTCTATAATTAATTCGATATTCTCAATTAATGACTGGGATAAAATTAAATGGCATGTTGTTGTGGATGATTGGTTAGTGACACATGCTGGGTTGCTTCCTGAACACATAAAGAATGTCCCAATTAAAGACATCAATAATATTGATATGTTTTTAGAGAGTGAGTCTATTATTGCTAATAGAGCTTTAAAGTCTGGTAAGTCTCATTGGTTTTGGGGCGCAGGAATCGGTCGTGGCGGTTTTGCTAGACATGCTGGAATAGTTTGGACTGATTGGGAATATGAATTCAGACCAATAAATAATATAAAGCAAATATGCGGACATTCCAATGGCGGGCGAGTGCGCCGGTTTAGCTCTGTATTTCCTGATAATATTTGTATTGACTGTAACTTAAATGAATACTTAATCATTCATAATCAGAAACTAGAGATTAAAAAATATATTGACCTATGATTAAATATAAACTCCAATCGTACTCCGAATACTTTAGACGCTGGAATACCATTGGCATCTATAATGAGGATAATATTGATATCCAATTGAAACTTAGTCGTCAAACTTTTCATGATCTAACTTTTCGAAAAGAATTACTTTGTTCAACTTCTGAGTTGCACAATGGGTGATGTCGTGTAAGATATTGATATTGAACATTATGAATTACATCCAAAATCTTGGTTATATTGGCCAGAAAGAACATGTCGGTCGCCTGAACAATTATATTCATGCTGAGCGGTCAAAAAAACACTTTCTCCCTCCCATTGCTCTTTTTGGTCCCCGTGGGTTTGGCAAAACTGAACTCGCCAAATCAATTGGCGCGTGTCTTTTGTTAAATGATGGGCTAACCCCGAAAGATTTCATTGAAATTCAGGGGAGTGGCGTTAAGAGTAAGCGTTGGTTTATTGATAATATTATTATTCGCCATTTAAATGTAGGACCGTGTACCTTGTTTATTGACGAAGTTCACGATATGCCAATTGCTGTAAAAAATTGGATCATGCCTCTTTTGTACCCTAATAGAGAAGGGGTTGTGGAAATCAGCGACGATAACCAAGACTATATTCTCAACTATAATCAAATCAGTATTATTATCGCGACTACCGATAGTCATAGGCTCAGTCAAGCTTTTGTTTCGCGTTGCCAAAGGTTTGATTTGGGACCTTATGAGTATGAAGAGTTGGCGCAAATCGCAAAACGCGGACTTGACGGGATTTGTATTACTGATGAAGTTATGCCTCATTTGGTTAAATGTGGTAGAAATACTCCACGTATGATTGTTAATTTGATTAATAATTTGCGTATTTGGAGTTCAAATAATGATGTCGAGGTAATCAATCTATCTGCGTGGAAAGATTTTGGTATTGCGTTTGGTGTGAAACCCTTGGGTGTAACCCGAAACGAAGTAGAATATCTAAAATATCTCAGTCAATCTCGTAGAACCTTGACAATGTTGGCAAGTAAGCTTAAATTAGATCCGTCAACAGTACGCGAAGATATTGAGTCATATTTGATTGATGAAGATTTAATTGTCATTGATGGTGAAAGGTCGATTACAACTAAAGGTCAAGTAGTATTACAAGATATTTTGGCGCAAGAAGCTTTGATTTTAGAGAAAAAGAATCAAGAGTTGATTATAACTACTGAAAACACTTTAACTAACGAAATTGCTGTAGAATAATATGAATAAAAAAGAACAACTGCTTCAGGAAAGCCGCAAATATACATTCCCGCAAAAACTGAAACTTTGCCGCGAATACGCCGACGTTGGAGATTTTGTGGTGGTATATAAGCTTGGTCAACCCATTAAGCGTGGCCGCATTGTAAAATTGACAAGTAATGGAGCTTATATTTACAATCCAGACCATAAGCGAGACCAAGAGTACGATCATGAGGAACATGCTGAATTCTACGCTTTCTATAATAATGTCACCGTCAATAATGATAAGAAAATTGAGGGTGGAATGGTATTAACAATTAGTTAAAATAATATATGGCACGTACAAAAGGATCAATTAATAAACCAAAACTAATGGGCGTAAGACTGTCTGATCTAAATAAGGCATTTTTACCTGATGTTGTAATTAATATTAGTGTTGAATATGCCTCACTATTAGGCGTACAGCCTTCACAAATTACGCCGCCCCAACCAGTAGCAACTAGCGTTGTCGCTCCCGCCCCTGAAAAAGATACAGTTAAAGTAACCAAATTAACAGGATATAAAGTATCATGACAAAAAGCTTTTATCACAAAGAGGGCGATTCAGAACTTTTAATTGAGTTTACTGTTTCAGTAGAGGATGATGATGGAGATTATTCGTTTAATTTGGAATCTATAGATTCTATTTATGATGAAGGGTTTTCAGAAGAAATAGATTATGATTCTGACTATG
>RXKA01000114.1:0-267 GCA_003962985.1 Pseudomonadota bacterium
TGCTGATCCCCGAGTTCGGGCGCAACTTCGCCGAGTTGCTGATCCCCGAGTTCGGGCGCAACTTCGCCGAGTACCGCATGTTGCTGTTCGGCCTGGCGATGGTGCTGATCATGGTGTGGCGCCCGGGCGGCCTGCTGTCGCACCGCGAACCGACGGTGCACCTGAACGCGTCGGGCAAGACTGCCGCGACGAAGGAGGCTGCGCGATGAACACGCCCGCAACCCTGCTGTCGGTGCGCAACCTGACCATGCGCTTCGGCGGCCTCAC
>RXKA01000114.1:317-415 GCA_003962985.1 Pseudomonadota bacterium
TCGCTCGAGGTGCCGGCCGGCAGGATCACCGGCATCATCGGCCCCAACGGCGCCGGCAAGACCACGCTGTTCAACTGCCTCACCGGCTTCTACAAGCC
>RXKA01000114.1:492-2673 GCA_003962985.1 Pseudomonadota bacterium
AAGCCGACTACCTATCCTACGCGATATTCTGGGAAATATCGAAAGCGCGCTAAAATCTAATGCAATTAAAGGTGAATTTAAATATCGTCAACGAACTATCTACAATTTATACTCAAGAATGCTAAAACGCCATGAGTCATTTAATAGCATTTACGATATTTTTGAAATTAAAATTATTGTTGACACAATCGGTGACTGTTATTTGGCATTGGGTGTAATTCATAATCTGTATCAGCCAATTCCAGGTAAATTTAAAGACTATATTGCAGTTCCTAAAAATAATGGTTATCAATCATTGCATTCTACTATGATGGGTCCTAAGGGTCGTCCGTTGCAGATTCATATTCGTACCAAAGAAATGGAAGAAATTGCAGAACAAGGAATAGTAAGCCACTGGTTGAAGCAGCAACAAGGAATTAATTTTAATAAAGCTAAACACCAAACATCAAATTGGTTAAATAATATTTTAGATATTCAATCAAGTACTTTCTCGGCATCTGACTTCCTAGATAATATCAAAAAAGATTTATCCCCACGAAATATCTATGTATTTACCCCTCGTGGCAAAATATTACATTTACCTCAAAATGCTACTCCTGTTGATTTTGCATATGCAATTCACACTGATATCGGTGATCATTGCCATCGCGCTAAAGTTAATCAACGCTATGTACCACTAAATTATAAATTACAAAATGGTGATATAGTTGATATTTTAACTACACCAGATCAAGAACCAGACAGCGAATGGCTAAATTTTGTTACTAGTGGAAGAGCAATTAGTAAAATCAAACAATATCTAAAAGAACAAAAATTTGATGTCGATGTAACTAATGGTATTCAACTATTGAACAAAGGATTACAAATAGCTGGCTATAGTGATTCTTTTGATAATTCTTCATTAAAGAATGCAATTGAAGAAAATTATCCACGCGTAGAGTATGCTGACTTAATGCAAAAATTAGGTGCAGGTGATATTCCAGTACTTCGAGTGGTACAAACATTATTAAAACTAACCAGTAATCAACCACTATCATTAACATTAAGCAACTGTAGTATACCTATTTTACAGGATGAAGTGTGTTGTCCACTACCTGGCGAAACTATTTTAGCACGGTTAACCAGAAGAGGAAAATTGGAACTCCATCGTGAAAGATGTAATAAAAATAAATTAATTGGTCTTGATAATTTAACACCTGTCACTATAATAAATGATAATGAAACTAAATTTCTTGCAAAAGTTATGATCGTAATTGATAACCTACCAGGAACCTTTAGTAAGCTTTCAATTATAATCGCTGAACGCAAGATCAATATGGAAGAAATTTTCCAAGAGCGCACAGAAGATCATGCTCATGTGGTCGCAAGATTAACAATTACGACCCATGCGTTAAGCGAGATTGATGATTTACTAAATAATCTCAGCGAACATGATTTTGTAATTAAAGCAGTAAGAACATAAATTATTAATCTAAACAAAAGGTAATAACCATATGATTTCCAAAGATAACAATAGTGCAATAACAACTGATGTAGAAATACATGATTCATTGGTTCCAATTATTCCACTCAAAGATGTAGTAATTTTTCCTAATATGGTTGTACCATTATTTGTTGGAAGACATAAATCTATTAATGCGCTTGAAGCTGCAGATAAAAAAGATAAACAAGTGATGCTGTTAAGTCAAAAAAATCCAACGGATAATGACGTATCAGTAGACAATTTACACGAGATTGGTACACTTGCAAAAATTTTGCAAATTTTACCACTACCAGATGGTACTAAAAAAGTCTTAATTGAAGGCAAAACTCGCGCAAAAGCAATTAAAATTACTGAAATAAATGACCTGTTAGCCAGTGAAGTAGAAGAATTAAAAACTAAGCAAGATATAACTAAAATTGAACTGGAAGCACAACGTCGTGAAGCTATTCAGTTATTTGACGAGTTTGCTAAATTAAATCAAAAAGTTCCCGATGAAGTAGTTTCAATTATTTCAAAAATCTCGAATATTGAACAATTGGTTGATGTAATCATTACCCACGTTATTAGTGACCTCAATATTCGCCAAGACTTGCTAGAAACAGCATCATTGAAAAAACGTTTGAATCGCTTATTAAAAGAATTAAATCGTGAAATTGAAATTCTCAATGTAGAAAAGAAAATTCAAGGACGAGTTAAGC
>RXKA01000030.1 GCA_003962985.1 Pseudomonadota bacterium
CATCAATTTTATTAACTACTGCTTTGCCAGTCTTAAAATCGCCAAGATCAACACCATTGCATAATTGTTCAAGTTGTTCAGCACTCGGATTACCTTCAACTTGTACCCAATAGGTTTTATTTTTTCGATATTTTGGGTCGCTAATTTGTGCTTGTAGTTTACCATTGTTGGTAAGAATCATCAAACCTTCACTATCGGTATCTAGCCGCCCCGCTGGATAAACATCGCGCACAGGAATGTAATCCTTAAGGGTTTGGTAAGGTGGATTGGGTGAAAACTGACTGATTACACCATATGGTTTATTAAATATAATTATTTTTGTCATGATATCCTAATATTTTGTTTAGCGTACTGCTGTAAACCTGCAAAGATTTGCTGCGCAACTTTTTGACGGAAATCTTCGCTCATTAAAAGTTCTTCTTCTGTCGGATTGGAAACGAAAGCTGACTCAACCAGAATTGATGGGATATCTGGCGCTTTTAGAACAGCAAATCCTGCCCGCTCTATATTATTATTATGTAGTTTATTAATTGCACCCATCTTATTTAAAACAATTTGCCCAAGTTTAGTGCTATTTCGCATCGTCATGCCTTGTGCCATATCAAGTAAAATTTTACTCACAATACTATCACGAGTTTGAAATGACATACCGCCTATCAAATCAGCATTATTCTGACTAACCGCAATATATTTCGCAAACGCACTACTTGCGCCCTGTTCTGATAATACAAAAACTGATGATCCTCTTGCCGCAGGCGATGAAAAAGCATCCGCGTGAATAGAAACAAATATATCAGCTTTCGCTTTACGAGCAATTGCGACCCTCGTTGCTAATGGTATAAATATGTCTTGATTCCGCGTCATTTGTGCCTGCATTACACCACTATCATTAATCAAATCACGTAACTTTTTCCCGATATCCAAAACTACATTTTTTTCCTTAGTACCCAGCGCACCAATTGCACCAGGATCCTCACCACCATGACCAGGATCAATCATAACTAGGATTTGCCCCTTACGCTTTGTTGAGAGCATTGATGACGATGGTTCACTAATAACAGGGATATCTTGTGTGCGGGTGGTAGTTGGTCGCGAAGAATTATTTGGAGCACCTGAATTATCGCTTGGATGATCATCAGCATTTAATTGCAAAAATGCTAGGAGTTGATCGTCTAATTTATTAGCACTTTGACTGACTTTACCATTCGATGGATACATATCAAAAACATAACGATGCTTATAACTAACACCACCTAAACTCACGGGTGAAATTGACTGTGTTTGCGCAGAAACGGATTGTTTGGCATAAACCACAATTCTGACCGTTGTAGGATCAAACTGACCAACCTTAATACTACTAATTATCGGATCATTATCAAACTGATTATTACTTAGATTTTTCAAAACTGCATTTAGTTCAGATCCCAAAATGTCAATTACAAATCGATTTGGATTTTGTAAATTAAAATATTTTGCCTGAATTGAACGATCACCCTCAATAGTCAAACGAGTATACACATCTGATGGCCAAATACGAACCGAAATGATTTGATTACGTGTTGAACGATTATTTGTCACATTTGCACTATCCGTCCCAATTTGATCTAATAAATCATCTGCCTGAGCAGTTCGCGAGACAAACAATGTCAATCCTGAAAATAAACCAAACTTAATCAGTTCTCGACGTTTTTGATTAATGCTGTCAGACATTCTTCCCCCATTACCGTCAATGAACGAATCGTTAATAACCGCTCATTAAACTCATTGAATTCAATATCAATGCGCCAATCAAGTTGTGGAATTAACCCAGTTGCTTTTTCCGCCCATTCAATAAAGGCAATAAATTCACCACTAAAGTATTCATCGAACCCCAAATCAAACCACTCTTCTGGCTCACTAAAACGATATAAATCAAAATGATAAATATTACAATTAGCCACTGTATATGGCTCTACAAGTGTAAATGTTGGACTTTTAATGTTCCCAACAATATTCAGCGCATGTAGAATCTCTCTAACTAATGTAGTTTTACCAGCTCCTAGCGTACCATTTAGACTAAGAACTAAATTTGGACGAATAACTTTTGCAATAGCAACAGCAAGTTGTTGTGTTACACTCAAAGTAGTTAATTTACAACTATATTTCATAAATCAATTCACAAGGTTAAAAGTTCGCTATTTTAACACACTTAAATTTCAAAGATATAATTCAGAAGATTATAATAAATCTTGGTTAAATTATTTAAATCGCTCAATGTGGTTGCTTCATTTATCTGATGAATTGAATGGTTGCGTAATCCAAATTCAATGATTTGCTCACTGACATGAATCAAAAACCTGCCATCAGAGGTACCACCATCGGTTTTATTTTGTGGCATGACTCCAGTTACATCATAAATTGCTCGATGGATTAAAGGAATAAAATCACCTTCTTGGGTAAGAAATGGTTGTGCAGAATTCTGCCAGTTTATTTCATAATCTAAATTATATTTATCAAATATACTAGTTGTCTTATTCATCAAGTCATCCGCACTATGCTCAGTATTATAACGGAAATTAAAATTTGCCTTTAGCTCACCAGGAATAACGTTGGTAACCCCTAAGCCGCAATTAATATTTGCAAATTGTAAACTAGTGGCAGGAAAATATTGATTGCCATTATCCCAACAAATGCTTGTTAACTCTGCCAAAGCAGGTGCAAAATCATGAATAGGATTTTTACATAAATGAGGATAGGCAATATGCCCTTGCTTGCCATGAATGATAAACGCACCAGTTAAAGAACCACGTCTACCAACTTTAATAGTATCTCCTAACCTATCGACACAAGAAGGCTCACCCACTAAACAATAGTCAAGTCGAATATTATTATGCTGTAAATATTCAACCAAAACAGGCGTACCATCAACCGCATCCCCTTCTTCATCAGAAGTAATTACTAGCATCACTTTATAATCAGTTTGGTGTTTATTCTTAACAAACTCTGCCAAAGCAACTAAAAATGCCGCAATTGATCCCTTCATATCAGCAACACCACGACCATACAGATCATCACCATCTTGCAATAGAGTAAATGGATCTTTATTCTTCCATAATTCAATATTACCAGTTGGTACAACATCAACATGCCCTGCAAACGCAAAAATTTTATCACCATCACCAAGCGTGGCAATAAGATTTGTTGTATTATTACGGTCAATTCGCTGAACACTACCCCCTAGTTCTATCACCAATTGAGCAATGTAGTTTAAGCTACCTGCATCATCAGGCGTTACTGATTTAAACTTAATTAAGTCGCGCAAAATTTCTATTGAAGAACAGTGTGATATCATGATTTACCCCCTCACAAGAACAATTAATTTTTGGTATATAATTTAACTGAATTAATCCTTTATCAAGCGCATATTCTACACTATCACCACTGGTTGCTATCCAATAAAAATTAAAACTGTTGCAATTAGGTAAACTAATTATAAAGATTTTACAGTTATATCATTAAATTACTTGCGAATGAGAAGCATTCTCATCTATAATACTATCCTATTAACTCATTTAATATAAGGTTATCTATGTCTACAAGTTTAATCCCACTTTCACGATTACACAAGTCCCAGCACGCAATCGTGAAAAAAATTGATGAATCGTTACTTCCACATAATGTAGAGCTAACTAAAGGTGAATTGGAACGACGCATTTTGGAAATCGGTATCATTGAAGGTATTGAATTAAAAATACTTCACTTTGGTTTAATTAATCAGGATCCAATCGCAATACAACTAGTCCATAGCGGATTAACTGTTGCCATTCGTAGAAATGAAGCAGAAATTATTCTAGTAGAACAAATCACAGGAACAAACCATGCAAGATAGTCAGATTAGTCCTGCTTCTATACACGAAGTAGCTAAAAGCCAAGATAACAATAAGAAACTTAAAGTAGCGCTAGTAGGTAAACCAAATTGTGGTAAGACCGCGCTATTTAATACACTTACGGGTAGTCGTCAGAAAGTTGCCAATTATAGTGGTGTAACCGTTGATCGCAAACTTGGTTATTTTGTTACTCCAAATAATACACAGATTACCTTAGTAGACTTACCTGGAACATATAGTTTGCGCGCGCGTAGCCCTGATGAGCAAGTTACCCGTGATGTTGTCTTTAACCAATTTGCTGAAGAAAAAAATATTGATGTTATTTTGGCTGTAATTGACGCAACTAATCTTAGTGGCTGTTTAAGACTAATTCTAGAATTAAAACAAACTGGTATACCATTACTGATAGCAATGAACATGAGTGATATTGCCAAATTACGCGGCTTTGAATATGATTTAACAAAATTATCGCAAATCTTAGAATGCCCAGTGATTGCTACATCAGCAACCAAACAGACTGGAATTAACGAATTAGCTAGCGCTCTTGATGACTTCTCTCAACTGACTAGCGATCCGATTTGTACATGGATTGAACCCAACCAAGCAATGGTACGTGAATACCATGTACAAGTTCATGATATCATCGGTCAAATAGAAACTAAGCGTGGTATTCCATCGATTTGGTCAGAACGCATAGATAAGGTTTTATTACATCCAGTATTTGGATTGTTAATTTTATTAGCTATTTTATTTGTCATGTTCCAATCGGTATTTACATGGGCAACAATCCCACAAGACTTCCTACAAGGAATCTTTGATAATGCCCAAGCGTATGTAGCTGGCTTATCTCCAAATAGTTTTATTGTCAGCTTAATTGCGAATGGCGTAATAGCTGGGGTTGGCGCTGTGGTTGTATTTTTACCACAGATCTTAACGATTACCTTATTTATCCTGATTCTCGAAGATACTGGCTATATGGCGAGAGCTGCATTTCTAATGGATAAATTAATGGGTGGGGTTGGTCTTCATGGCAGAGCGTTTATTCCTTTATTATCAAGTTTTGCTTGTGCAATTCCTGGGATTATGGCGACGCGAACAATTGAAAATCGTAAAGATCGTTTAGTAACAATTTTAATTGCACCATTGATGACTTGTTCCGCACGATTACCCGTATATACCCTACTAATTAGTGCATTTATTCCACGTAAAATAATTTGGGGATTTGCAAATTTACAGGGTTTGGTAATGTTCGCCCTTTTTGCGGCAGGAATTATCTCAGGCTTGATCATGGCATTTATCTTTAAATTCTTCTTTTTTAAAGGTGATCGTCAGCCATTAATTCTTGAGTTACCAAGTTACAAAGCACCAAATCCATATAACGTGTTATTGGAATTAATGAAACCAACCAAGGCATTCTTAAAACGTGCAGGGACAATTATCTTAGCCGTAATGATTGTAATCTGGTTTTTATCATCATTCCCATTACCACCAGCAAATGCTACTGCTCCAGCAATTGATTATTCAATCGCAGGAATTGTTGGTCATTTTCTTGAACCTATTTTTGCGCCAATTGGTTTTACGTGGCAAATTGTTGTTGCGCTAATTCCAGGCATGGCTGCTCGTGAAGTTGCAGTATCAGTTCTAGGTACTATATTTGCATTAAGTGGCAGCGAAGATGTTGTGACTCACAGTTTAACAACCGTCCTACAACATCAATGGAGTATCGCAACTGCACTATCATTAATTGCATGGTATGCATTCGCACCACAATGTATTTCTACCCTTGCTGTTGCTAAACGTGAAACTAATTCATGGAAATGGCCAGTTATAATGTTTAGTTATCAACTAGTTTTGGCATATTTATCATCATTTGTCGTATTTAGAATAGCATCTTTATTTTAGCTTTATAAAGGAAATCAACATGGAACATTTATTTGATATCGCCGCCATAACTTCTTTAGTAGCTGGTTCTAGTTTTTATTTGTGGAATGTCTTCAAAAAAGCACGTAAAAACTGTGGTAGCATTTGTAGCGGATGTAGTGGAAGCTGTAAAGTAAAAGTAAAACACTTTAGTGCGAAAACAATACCGATAAAATCAGTTAACTAATTTTACTAATGTTAGCCAAGACAGAATTTTTCTGCAATAGTGAAAATTCTGTCTTTTTATTATTCAATTTAGCCATATATGTAGGCTACACCAAACAAATAATAATCAAGAAATAAATGTAAGCTTAATTATTAATTATGTTAAAATTGTAACGTAGTTAATTTAACGTATGTAAAGTAAAATCATCTCAAAATTATGCAAGCTCAACTTATAAAATTAAAACCAATTCTCTCGGTGCTTGGCGCAACCATTCTCATGTTTTTAATCATGGTATTTATCGGTAAAGTTTTAATACCATTTATTGCCGCACTAATTTTAGCCTATATTATTAATCCACTAGTTGATTTGCTTCAATATCGTTTTAATGTAAAACGTAAGTACACTGCAGCATTTATCTCTTTGCTGGTCTTATGTTCATTTATTGCAGTGCCTATTTATTTAGTCCCCGTAATTGTCGATGAGGTTCGTGTAATTATCGATAAAGTACCGCAAATTGTCACCCTACTGAATACACATGTATTATCGATGCTCAATTCGCAGTTTGGTACTCATATTACTGTCGATTTAGATAGTCTAAAAAATATGGTTTTGGTCAATCAAACTAAAATCACTAATAACCTCGATTTTTTCCAACATATTGCGCAAAATGGGGTTATCTTAATTGAAATAGTGGTTTATTTAGTATTGATTCCATTTGCTCTTTTCTACTCGATACTTAACTGGCATAATATTCTCAAAGTGTTTGATGATTTAATTCCACGCTCATTTTTAAGTCCAATGCGTCATTTATTTCGTGATGTTGATGTAATGTTATCCTCTTACCTCCGTGGACAATTGTCCGTAATGTTAATTATGGCACTATATTATGCCGTTGGTTTAACAATTATCCAACTCCCATCTGGTGCCGCGATTGGAATTATTACAGGGCTATTAGTATTTATACCTTATTTAGGTGTCTTATCAGGATTGCTTTTTGCTCTAATTATAGGTTTAGCCCAATTTACTGGCTCTAGTAGCATGATTGCTATTTTTGCCGTATTTGCTATTGGTCATATGCTTGAAGGTGGTTTAGTTACACCATTTATGGTTGGTGGTAGAATTGGTCTTAATCCAATTATGATTATTTTAGCTCTTATGGTATTTGGTAAAGTTTTCGGTATCGTTGGAGTATTATTAGCATTACCATTATCAACGATTGCGGTAGTATTCCTACGCCATATCAAACGTTATTACCAAAGCACACATTATTATAAAGATCGTTAATTAATGAATAAACAACCATTACTAGACCTATTTGATCAAGAATATGAATTTAGTTCATTTATTGCCACTGGTAACGAATTAACTGTGGTAAGCCTACAAAGTTTCTCTACTCAGTTTACTCACATTTATGGCGACAGTTTAACTGGTAAAACGCATCTCTTAAAATCGTGGGTGAATCTGGCAAATCGCCGTTATAATGCAGGGATTTATTTAACTCCTGATGATATTGCCCAATTTTCGATTTATGATATTGATCTAAATACTTATCGCTTTATCGCGATTGATGATATTGACAATGCCGCAGAAGAACAACAAATTGCTATATTTGACCTATATAACCGAATTAAGCTGCATAATTTGGACAATTACTTGCTTACTAGTTCGACAATTAATTTAAATTATTCTGATCTGCGGGTTGACTTAAAAACTCGAATCCATTCAGGCGTTATATTTGCACTCAAGATTTTGAGTGACAAAAATCTAGTAACCGCACTGAGTATCTATGCTAAACGTGAAGGAATTAAATTTGGTGACCATGAGATTGAATTTTTGGTTAACCATTGTAATCGTAATCTCGGACAACTAATTCAAATTTTAAATGATATTAGTTTATTTGCGATTAGTAATAAAAAATCGATCACCGTACATTTAATCAAACAATATTTACAATCGTGATTGTTTCGCCAAAATACGGGCTTGGATAATTTTACTAACTTCATGCCAAGTCTGATCCGTTACCGCAAAAACTAATGAATCTCTCACCCGACCAGTGTATGTCACGGCATGGCGATGTAATGTTCCTTCGTAGACAAAGCCAAGCTTGGTCATTGCTGCATGTGATTTAGCATTGAGCGCATCGGTTTTCCACTGAATACGATTAAAACCACACTGATTGATTAAGCCATCAATTAATAAATGTTTTGCAACTGCATTATACTGACTGCCATGATATGCTTTAGCAAGCCAGCTAGATCCCATTTCAAGGCGCTTATGGCGAAAACTAATTTCATATAATGAAGAAGTCCCGATAATGCGAGAGGTCTTATTATCAATAATCACATACATAATTAATTTTTGTTGGGCATAATCAGCTTGTTTTTCTGCCACAAACTCTTGACAATGAGTATAATTGGTAAAAAACCATGTAAAATACTCAGGATCAAAAATCTGGTTTAATTCCTCAAAATCATTTTCATGATAACGACGAATAGTTACCAATTCATTACTAAAAGTTAAATCTGCCAACTCATTAAAATTCATTCTTTACCTGCTCATATCTCTTAAAATTAATTTCAACGCAACGTAGCCTATTAATGATGAGAAAGTATACATTATAACTATTGCCATTGCTGCACCATTAATTGAAAATCCCTTAACCATAAAATAAGTTATTAAAATATTCATCACCAAGATTACTGATGTTAAATAAAAACTTAGTTTAGCCTTCCCTAATGCCGCCAAAATATTACCATTAATGGTTCTAAAAGTAGCAATAATCCAATAACCAAAAGCGATAATTTGAAATGGTAGAATACTATCATGATAACTTGTACCAAATATAGCTAGTATCAATGGTTTTGCTAACACAATTAATAATAAACTCACCACACCACTAAATAGGAACATCCGTAAACTCACATAGCGCGCTAGACTACGAATTTTATTTGGATCATGTGCATTTTGTACAAATTGGGGATAGAAATAATTTACTGCAATATTGGGGATAAAATTAATCGCAAATGGAATAATGGTTGCTACTTTATATGTTGCCAACAAACCGGCATCTTTTACGACATAGCTAATAATGATAGTATCTAAAACAAAGAGTAATCCTGAAAAAGCATTTGATAAAGTGCTAAAAAATGAATAACTAATAAATTCTTTAATTTTTATCGTTTGCTCTTTTAGTACCCCAAAATCTATTACTGGTAACCTAAAGTAAATTAATGATACTAGGTACATCAAAGCATAACCAAGATAGGTAAAGTAAACTAATCCATAGAGTTTAAAACATGCCACTCCAATAATATTAATAATTAATAACAGCATATTATTGATAATCAGAAAACGTGCTTGTAGCTTATTTTGTTGAGTGGCACGTAAATATGCCTGAAAAATATCAATATACAATCTACCAACTGGAAATAGCGCCATTCCTAGTAATACGTAACGTGCATTAGCTAGTGGTAATGGAATTAATAATGCATAAGCAACTATGAGAATACTGATAATTGCATTACAGCTAACACCTGCGATAAACGCAAAACTTAAGTACTCTAAACGTTCAGCATCATTTTTAGCACGACTAACGTATTGCAGCACTCCGCTAGCAGCACCAAAACCATTCACCAGAAGAAATAAAGACACAATACCAAAGGCAAAAGTGTACAAACCAAAATCAATTTTACCAAGCATACGTACATAAATAACCGAACCACTAAAAGCTATTAAGTAAGAAAATATGTTGGCTACCAATACCAACATAAATTCACTTTTCAGTTTCTGGAAAATTTTATTTAACATTAATCATATAACTCAATAAATTTAGTCATATTAGTATTAAAATCAGCTTTAGATTGAATTACATCATAATTGAAATCATATAACCGCTGGTAGTTAACTTGATTTGCGACTAATTGGATTGCTTTTAATAATTCATCGGCAAGAATTAGCACATCTGGTACAATAAAACCATTAATTTCATTTAATACCCACTCTAAATTGGCAGGTAAATTAGACAACACAGGTACACAACCATAGCCCATCGCTTCTAATAAGCTTGAAGAGGTACCATCGCTAGTTGGAATTGATACAAAAATACTTGATTTACGATAATATTCGGTTAATTCATTATAATTCAACATCCCTGTAAATCTAACTCGTTGACTAACTCCCAAATTATCTGCCAATTGTTTTAATTGTGGTGTCAATTCACCAGCCGCAGCCACCAGCAAAATATATTCTGAATTAACTAATTGATTATTACACAAACTAGCAAACGCTTTTATAATATATTCGATTTGATACAGAGGTTTATGTAAGCGACAAGATAAAATAAATTTCTCTTTAATTGCTAGATCTTGTTTGATTGGCAGTTGTTGCATACCAAAATTTAATGTCTTAATAACTTTATGCTCTGGTGCTAACAATTCCGCTATTTTAGCCGACATATATAATGAATCTGAAGTAATTACATCAGCATTAAGTAAATTGAACTTGACAATCTTATGGAGAATTTTATTTTTATGCGGTAAGATTAAAACATCAGATCCCCATGCTGTTAAAATGATTTTAGGGCGAAACTTCAATTTATTCATGGCACGTAATGAGTGCCATGCATAACTATTAGCTTGATGAATATGAATGATATCAGGGCTAAATGATTTAACTATTGATAAAATTTTAGCTTTTGATTTTAAACTATGTAAAGCAAAATTTACCTCATATTGGGGTAATTCAGAAAACTCTGCCATAATCTGATTAGTAATAATAGTAATTATAAATTTATTACTTGCTACCAAACCTGCAATGTAGCGTTTACAATGGATCGAGTTTGACCCAATCAAAATAATTTTTTTCATTTATTACCTGCCCACTCTTGATAATAATTGCGTAATTCAGGATAGTTGGTTAGTTGTAGATTATCCACTTCTCTAGTATCACCTATTTGCACGGCTGGATTACCGGCAATAATTGCGAAATCAGGAAACTCACCTTTTACAAAGCTGTAGGCAGAGATGATCGACCCTTTACCAATTTTACTACCTGGCATAATTACAGTATGTGGTCCAATAAACGTATATTTACCTATAATAATACCACCAATTACGTATCCCTTATGCTGACCATTATGCTGAATATAATGGCTTCCGTATAAACGAATTGAATTATGTGACGAGTGAGTAGTCATTGAAATAAAACTAGTTAATTGACAACCTTCACCAATACTAATGCCATGACTAGCCTCAATGTAATTATAGTGTCCAATAAAGACATTATCACCTAATGATAAATTTTTTGCAGCGACTATTTCAACCGTATTACTAACTCGAGTATGGGGAAGAAAATTACCATCATTATTACGATACCCTAGAATCATCCGTGGTTTCGCTATATACTTGTGTAATAAATTACAAATCCGCCAAAATACTTTTTTCATACCAACCAATAAAATAAAGGGTAGCTATGCTACCCAACAATCAACTACTCAATAATTGGTTTAATGTCACCGTTTACCACTTTATCAGTAATTAATACTTTAGTGACGCCTTCCATACTTGGTAACTCATACATAGTATCCAGTAATAGATTTTCCATAATTGAGCGCAAACCACGCGCGCCAGTACGACGTTCAATAGCTAATTTAGCAACCGCATGTAAAGCCGCCTCAGTAAATTCAAGCGTTACATTATTTTTACTAAATAATTTCTGATATTGCTTAATTAAGGCATTTTTGGGCTGTGACAATATTTCAACCATTGCGCTTTCATCAAGTTCTTTTAAAATCGCATGAACTGGTAGACGCCCAATAAATTCAGGAATTAAGCCGAATTTCACCAAATCAGCTGGTTGAGTATCTTTTAAGAAATAATCTTTATTTACGGTGTCTGATTTACTACTTACCGTTGCAGCAAAACCTATTCCTGATTTCTCACTACGCATCTGAATAATTTTTTCTAACCCATCAAATGCACCACCACAAATAAATAAAATATTACTTGTATCTAGCTGAATCATCTCTTTACCTGGGTGTTTGCGTCCACCCTGCGGTGGTACATTTGATACTGTACCTTCAATTAATTTTAATAATGATTGTTGTACCCCCTCGCCTGAAACATCACGAGTAATTGATGGATTCTCACTACGGCGAGAAATTTTATCTATCTCATCAATATAAATGATACCATGTTTTGCTTTTTCAACATCATAATCACAATTTTGTAATAAGCGCGTCAACACATTTTCAACGTCATCACCAACATAACCAGCTTCAGTTAAAGTTGTGGCATCCGCAATCGCAAATGGAACATCCAAAAAACGAGCCAAGGTCTGTGCTAGATAAGTTTTACCTGAGCCAGTTGGACCAATTAATAAAATGTTACTTTTAGCTAATTCAACATCATTTGTATCATCGACTACATCACGCACACGATGGAAATGATTATAAACAGCTACTGCTAAAGTTTTTTTGGCAGTCTCTTGTCCAATTACATATTTATTCAATTCAGCGGTAATTTCTTTTGGAGTAGGAATTGGTTTTGCTACTTCAACCGCTTCATTAGTAACATCTGCATCATGTGTATCTGGTGCTGATTTCAATAACTCACCACAATTGGTCACACATTCATTGCAAATAAAGCCTTGTTGCCCAGCAATTAAATGTTTAACTTGACTTTCACTTTTGCCACAAAAAGAACATTTTTTTATGCTCATTACAATTTACCTTACAAGTACAAAAGTGGTATATTAAATTTAATATACCACTATAAAATCAATTAGCGAAATAAACCTTACATCTCTCCGCGATTAACATAAACCTTATCAATCAAACCGTATTCAAGAGCCTCTTGGCTACTCATAAAGTTATCACGATCAGTATCTCGTTCAATCTCTTCAAGAGAACGCCCCGTATGTTTAGCCAACATTTCATTTAATTGACGTTTCATAAATAGAATGTTTTTGGCATGAATTTCAATATCTGATGCCTGACCACGGAAACCACCTAGTGGTTGGTGAATCATAATTCGCGAATTAGGCAGTGCGAAACGCTTACCTTTTTCACCTGCAGAAAGTAAGAATGCACCCATTGAACAAGCTTGACCAATACAAATGGTATTTACATTACATTTGATGAAATTCATGGTATCATAAATTGACATCCCAGCTGTTACTGAACCACCT
>RXKA01000010.1 GCA_003962985.1 Pseudomonadota bacterium
AAATTATTGATGAAAGTGAATTCTAAATTGGATTTTGAAACCCAAAAAGAGGAATGTAAATATATCCCCATTTTTACTCTAAAATTGATTGATGGGTTTGATTGTAATCTCCCTATTTTAGTTATCAACGGGCGAGCCTCTAATTTAAAATATTTTAAATATAATAAAGAGCATGGCATCAATCTTCTTCCGTTGCTTCGGCGCGTATTGAATAGTAATAAATTAGCTGATATTGTTTCGTGTTACGATATTTCTCATAAAATGGAGTCGGTTTGCAAATTGGTGAATAGGATTGATAATTTGAATATGAATGTTAAAATCGGTAGAGAAATTAGATATTATACTGATTTTATGAAAGATATTAGTCCAAGTGAAATTCGCTCAATTTCTTGTATGTTTAAAAGTTCCGCTTTCAAATCTAAGATTAGAGAGAAAATGGAAAACTACATCACTAAGAAAAACCCCTTGCTTTCTCTAATTAATGCTGATAAAGTACATGATAACATCGACTTGCTAACACTAGCTAAAAAACTGTAAATAAACACATATGACTCATCTAATTACTAATAGCTCCGTAACGGTATTTTCTAATTATCGTCCTTATACCGCTGATAAAACACATCCTAATTTTACACAAATTATTAACAAACTGCGGGCGGATACATTTCATCCTAGCGATATATCTTTATTTGATCTCTCAAGAGAGGTTCCGACCGTTATTGGAAATCTTGTTATATCGAGGAATGGTGTAGAATTTGTTAATCCAAATACTGATGTCCGGACCAAAATTCATGGAACCATTGCAGACAGAATTTTAGAGAATTGGCAGAATGGTTTTGAAATTTTTGGTTTGGCGAATTTTCTAGGTAAACTACTTAAAAATCCATATAAGGTAGTTATTGATAATCTATATACCTATTTGGAGAAATATAAACTTGCAATTGATGATGATGGAGATATTGTTGGTATTAAAGCTATTAATCCTGATTATACCAGTATTTTTAAACCCTCTTTCCGTTATTTTTCTAACGGAATTATTTCAGAACCTTTGTCTGAGCTAGAAACAAATCCGCTAGCTTCAACTGGGCGCGGATTGTATTTTGGATTTGAACAATTTGTTTTTGGATTTGGACGGCCTGATTCTCTTGTTATTGCCGTTAAGGTTAATCCGGCGCATATTATTGGTATTCCTGAAGATTCAGGCTATCAAAAGATGCGGGCGCATACTTTGAATGTTTTACGGTCAATTGGAACAGTTGAAAAGTTGCGTGGGCATTTCAAGACAAATAATAATCCTGCTAAAGTACCCGAATTTGCTCAGTGGGCTAAACAGGAAACGGCAAAAATTAAGCGAGACTCTAAGGGCCGCTTCACCAAAGGTTCGGTTCAAAAGAGGGATAATAAAGGAAGGTTTGTTAAGTAATTATTAGTTTTATCTTGCTTTTCCCTCATGTTTGGATATAATCTTAACATGAACTCACAAGATAAATTATCTTTCATTAAATCAGTTGTCAATAATAACGCCAAACTCAAATTTCTCTCCAAACAGGGTCTTGACATTAAATCGCTCTTGTCTCAGTATGGAGGGGTAGCAAGTAAGGAAGTGAGTGTGAGTCAAATCGAAGCTGACTTTCCAATCTTGCAAAAATATAATATAGCATATAATCAATCACTAATCAAAAACTTGTAATTAATTATCATTAATACTACATATGAAGAATAAATCAAATTCAGAAATTATCACCGACCTAAAGGCAAAGGGATATCGTGTAACCGTTTCCCATTTCCGTATCTCAAGCGCGGATTTTGCCACCGCCAAGACCATGAATGAACTTGGGGTTAAGAATTGGGCAAAGATTGAGCGGCTTGTGTGTCCGACTTATCTATTGCGTTCCGCATTCTCGGAAAATGGTTATGATATTAGCCCCCGTGGTGGTCGCACTGAAGTCCGGGTTGTAGCGCCGGACGGTCTTGAATTCTACGGTGAGGCAAATTGTTCATTGGCAGACAATTACTGCCGAAACAAGGGAATCACTATGGCGCTTGGTCGCCTAGTTGGGATTCTTCAGGAATTGAATTGAGTTTTAATTTCAATGCGTTCGTAGCTCAGACGGATAGAGCGGCAATTTTCTAAATTGCGGGTCGCAGGTTCAAGTCCTGCCGGACGCACCACTTTCATAAATTACCCATGACAATCGCAGAATACTATTCCTTTAAAGCCCTTTGGGCACAAGGAACCTTCGGAGAGGTAACGTTGGGCCGCGCATATTGTAATCAATATGATGTTGAGGATGCAAAATTGGCGGCTGAAGCAGACCCTCTAAAGGCGGAGAAAATGATTATTAATCAATATTTGGATTGGTAATGAAAATATGAATTATAAAAAAGTAATCTATGTATGGAGTGAGTATGAATTAGCATATCTTCCATTATTTATTATTCCGGATAGTATTTTTGAACAAAGTAATGCTATTAGAAATATTTTAGAAAATATTTTACACCTTACTGATCGTGATGGAGCTAGTTATAAAATTTATGAATATTTGGAGTCTGAAGATCATCCAAGTAAATTAGAAGATTAATCCTA
>RXKA01000205.1:0-232 GCA_003962985.1 Pseudomonadota bacterium
AAAGGCGTTGCTCCAATTGTAAGTTTCACTATTCAATCAGACCCAGTTGGTGAAGTTGGAATTAATGGATGCCAAGCAACTGATATGCTTGAATATGTGAAAAACCTTTTCGTTTCACTTAATGAAGCGTTCCCATGTCGTGAAAATGCTTTGACGATTACAAAATTGGAAGAAGCGTTACATTGGCAGGAAGCAAGAACAAGAGACCGTCAAAAAAGACAGGTTGAAGGTA
>RXKA01000205.1:329-2515 GCA_003962985.1 Pseudomonadota bacterium
TAACCACTAAATTTAATACGAAGCAATGAACTCAAACATAACCACAGAACTTTCAAACGAAGCACAGAACCCCCTTTTGAGGGTAGGTGCTGTTATGCCTTCGTGCTTACGTCTTTCACTTAAAACTAAATGGTTTGAAATGACAAAAGCAAAAATTAAACCTGAAGATTATCGAGAGATAAATGACTACTGGTGTAGGCGTTTACTTGAACTTGATGAAGAGACCGAATGGGATATTTGGCAGGAACTTATTGAAGATTTAGCTAACCCGAAAAGAAAACACGAAGACGTGTATCAATGCCTTTCGTTTTTTGGTGCGAGATTCAAAAAGTTTGATTGCAACATAATGGCTTTAGGTTATCCAAAGTCATCTGATAATGAACGAATACTGAAACTTGAACATAAAGGAATTGAAATCAGAACTGGTAACCCTGAATGGGGAGCAGAACCGAATAAACTATATTTTGTCATCATGCACGGAGCTATTTTAGCATGAGGCATAACGTTAAGGTGCTTTGCTTCAGTTGTGCCTATACGCAAACTACTTTCGGCACAATTGAGCAAAACACTTGTTAAGCGTGGTAGTTTCTTTTTTGGAAATAACCACTTAAAAAAAATAAAAGATGAGTAAATTTAATTTAAAATCAATAAAAGAAGAGTTCAAAGCTAAAGGTATTTTCTATACAACTAACGAACTTGCTTTACTTATAAAATCTTTTGTAGATATTGAAATAGAGGAAGTTTATGACCCAACGTGTGGTGACGGTTCTTTGCTTTCTGTGTTTGATGACAATGTAAAAAAATACGGTCAAGAAATAAATGACCATCAATTAAAAATAGCCGAAGAGAGATTAATTAATTTTAATGGTTTTTGTGGCGATACGTTAAAAAATCCTTTTTTTACTGATAAAAAATTTAAGTGTATTGTTGGAAATCCTCCTTTTTCAATTGCTTGGGAACAGCCTATTTTAAATGGTTTTTTTACAGATGAAAGATTTAAAGATGTTCCTGCATTACCTCCAAAAAGTAAAGCCGATTATGCTTTTATATTACATATTTTACATTATTTAGCAGAAGATGGAATAGCAGTAGTTCTTAATTTCCCAGGTATTTTATACAGAGGTAATTCAGAAGGACAAATTAGAAGATGGATAGTTGAAAAAAACTATATTGAAAAGGTTATAAGAATACCTGGTAAACAATTTGTTGACACAACGATTGAAACGTGTTTGATTGTTTTTAGAAAAAACAAATCAACAACAGATATAGAATTTATTAATTCTGAAAACGGTAAAAGTTACACAGCTTCATTCGAAGAAGTAAAAAGCAATGATTTTGTTTTATCTGTAAGTGCTTTTGTAGTTGATGAAAAAGAAGAAATAAAACACAATCCTATTGAATTGCAAGAAAATGCAAGAAAAGGAATGATTAAAAAAATAAAAGCTGATATTGAGATTGATAAAATGATTTGCGAATTAGAAGGTTATAATTTCAAAGAATATCTTGACGAAATTCAAACGTTAGTTCGGTCATACTATCACGCTTAACGTAAAAAGCATTGGCGAAGAATGGGAATAGATGGCACTTCGCTAAATGATAGCACAAAAGTTAAATTAATAAACAAAGGCTCAATAACATTCGTCAGCCCATTTTTTGCCAATGCAATGTTAGTGGCTGATGCGGATTTTTAGTGCTCATTTTCAATTAGTTAGAAAATATTTTGAAAAAAGTTGAAAATAAATTTGGTTTGTATTGTTTTTTGTATGTACATTTGCATTACAATAATTAAATGATAAACAAAATGAAAAAAGCAAAATTGGTTAAAGTTTACGCAGTAATGTTAGTTACAGGCGATAATATGAAAGAAGTTTTTAGAAGCACAAATAAAAAATTGTGCAAAGAATATAAAAAAGAAAATGCTAAAAAAGGCAAATTAGGTATTATGTATGTAGATAACATTTGGCAACCAGCATAGTATGGAAAAGAAAAAACGAGATGTAAGCCTCACGAAAAGATTTGCTTCGGAAGATATAAAAAAGTGGCAAGAACAAGCCAATTTAACTACTGGTGGTAATCTTACCTTATGGATGGAAAACGCTTTGAATAACGCTGTAAAGAAGCAGAATGTCAAATCGAAGCAGTAACGTAGCATTTGCCACTAACGTTAAACCGCTATGAGTAGTGGC
>RXKA01000140.1 GCA_003962985.1 Pseudomonadota bacterium
CACAAACGGGCTAACATTAGCATTTAATTTGTTAAATGGATATAAACAGATAATAGCTAAAATAGTTAAAATATAGAACAAAATAATGCGGATGATTACACCACCAATTGCTTGTGGAATACTCTTACGAGGATTCTCCGCTTCACCGGCTGCAATAGACACAAATTCAGTACCACCAAAAGAGAAGATTACAATTGCGAGAGAGAAGAAAAACCCTTTAGAACCACTAGCAAAAAACACATCCCAACTTTGATAACTGTGTAAGTTGTCAACTGTGCTGGCATGAATATGTGGATTGAAAGTTACCAAGTATGCACTAAATAATAACATCATAACAATTGCAGCTACTTTAATACCTGCAAACCAAAACTCAAATTCACCAAAAAGCTGTACACTAATTAACTGTACAGCAGTAAAAACAACTAATAATCCGAGGCAAATAGCCCAATGTGGTAATCCAGGAATCCAATAATCAAGGAAGAAAGTAACCGCAGTGAGTTCCACCATACAGACTACCGTATATTCAAACCATGCTGTCCAACCAGCAATAAAACCAGCATATTGGCTGACATAGCTTGATGCATAATCGCTGAAAGAACCAGATGATGGGCGATAAACGGTCATTTCACCAAGTGCACGCATGATGATATAAATAACTAATCCACCAAGGAGATAAGATAAAATGATAGATGGACCAGTTGACTGAATTGATTTAGCTGCACCAAAAAATAATCCAGTACCAATCACTCCACCCAATGCAATCATCTGAATGTGACGATTCTTAAGCTTATGCTTTAAATTATTGTGATTGTTTTCCATGCTGCTATTCTCCTTTGCATTTAGTTTTTATCAAATACGCAATACTCAAAATACTTAGCCAAATTGGTGCCACAATAATTGCGGCATGAAAATCTGGCATTTGGTACATAACTGCAATAACTATTATCAAAAACACCATTGCAATAATTGAACTTAGCGGATACAGAATCGTTTTATACGGGCTAGGCTTATTTAATTTTCGTTTAAACTGCGAATGGGTAAAAATAATCATCATCCAATTAATTACCGCCGCAATAGTTGCTACAGAGAGAAGAATGTTAAAGATTTGTTTTTGGAAGAAGTAGTTTAAAATTACGGTAACCGCAATGCATACCACCGATAACAAAATAGCATTAGTTGGAATACCTTTATGTGAAACTTTGGTAAATAGACGCGGTGCATTACCTTGTTCACCTAGATTATACATCATGCGTGCTGTGCCATATATTCCACTATTTAAAGAAGATAGGGCAGCGGTAATCGCAACTAAATTCATAACGCTAGCTGCTTTGGCAATACCTATTTGTTGAAATACATCGACAAATGGGCTAATCTTGCCATCAATTTGATTCCATGGATAGAGACACATAACGATAGTCAGGGTTGCAATGTAGAATAAAATAATCCGTACAATAATTCCATTAATTGCCATAGGAATGGTTTTTTGTGGATTTTCTGCTTCTCCTGCCGTGATCCCAACCAATTCAGTACCACCAAAAGAAAAGACGACGACAACAAAGGAGAACATGAATCCATGTAGACCATTCGCAAAAAAACCCCCGTTTTGCCACAAATTAGCAATATTTGATACGCCTTGGGTATCTTTTGCTGAGAAACCAAGAATATATACGCCAAATAAAACCAAGGTAATTACGGTTACAACTTTAATACCCGCAAACCAAAACTCAAATTCGCCGAAGAATTTAACATTTAATAAATTCACTCCAGTAAATACTAGCATGACGATGAGGGTGATAATCCAATGAGTAGATTGGGGAAACCAATAATCCATGAAGATACTGGTGGCGGTTAGTTCTAACATGCACACAATAATATAATTAAACCAATAATTCCACCCTGCAATAAAGCCAGCATAGTTACCGATGTACTTATAAGCATAATAACTAAATGAACCAGAACTAGGTTCTGCAACAGCCATCTCGCCAAGAGCTCTTACAATAATGTACATCATTATGCCACCAATAGCATAAGATAGAATGATTGATGGTCCAGCCAATTTTATTGACTCACCAGTACCAAAAAAGAATCCAGTCCCAATTGCACTACCTAGTGCGATCATTAGAATATGACGTGGTGTTAATCCATGTTTTAATTTATTTGTCATGCGTTTCAACTTCAAATGAGGTATCTGTGATACCTAAAAAATCAAATACAGTTGCTAATCCATGCGGAGGAGCTTTATTTATGCCTGGACGTATTGTACGATAGCTTTCATTTTTATGAAAGTCACTCCCAATACTTGCTAATAACCCATAATGTTGACACAGTGAAGCAATATATTCTTCATCTTGCAATGAATGCGAACTACTAATTACTTCAATACCGCTACCACCACAGGCTTTAAAATCAGTAATCAGATTACCTAGTTTAGTTCGAGTAAATTTATAGCGTGCAGGGTGAGCAATAATTGCAATGCCACCACTATCTTTAATCCATTTAACCGCATCTTCCAATTCAGCCCATTTTTGAGCAACGTAACCTGCTTTACCAGGAGCTAGGTATTTGTCAAATGCCTTGCCTGCTTTGGCATATTCTTTAGCCACTAGCCAGTCATTAAAATGAGTTCTACTTAGTGCTTCTGGGTTTTTACAATAACTCATAGCTCCTTCAAAAGCACCATGAATTCCTATGCGTGCTAGTTTATCTGCGATTTTGCGCCCACGTTCAATACGCTGTGCACGTAGACTATTAAGATTATCAATCAGCTGTTGGTTGTTAGCATCTACACCAAGCCCAACAATATGAACCAAGTTATTACCACGCCATGAAACCGATATTTCGACACCAGAAATTAAGTTAATATTATACTGAGGCGCTAATGCATGTGCTTCTGCTAAACCTGCAACTGTATCGTGATCGGTTAGGGCTAAATATCTGCCATTATTCTTTTGTACCATTTCAAATAGTTCAGGTAGCGTTAAACTACCATCCGAATAAGTACTGTGACAATGTAGATCTATTGGAATAAATGTTTTGCTCATGAATGTTTTTCATTATATGTGTAAACCGTAATGATAAATCATTACGGTAGTTTTGTATAGAAGTATTATGCTTAATTGAATTCTTTTGCCATTTCTAGGGCTCGATTGTAGCAATTTTGCATCGCTTGTTTAGTAATTTCATGTAAATTAGCATTGGCAAAGGTGATAAGTCCTTGCTCGGTAGATCCTCGTTTAGAGGTGACGCGTTCTCGTTGTTCGGCAATAGAAATATCTGGATTAGCATTCAAAAGCCCACATGTTCCAATCGTCATTTGAGTAACTAACTTAGTTGCATCTTCCTTACTAAAACCAAATTCACTTACTGCAGAATTAATAATTCCCTCCATGAAATAGTATAGAAATGCTACCGCGCTACTACTAACGGGAATTATTTTGTCAATTTCAGATTCATCATTGGCAATATAGACTATCCCAAGACTGTTGAAGATTTCTTTTACTATTGTTTTATGCGGTGAGGGTACTTCTGGTGAAGAGAAAATAGCCGTAATTCCTTGTTGGATACTACTAGGTGTGTTTGGCATAGTACGAATGATCCGAGGATTATTTAACCAATTGGTAATACTAGTGGTAGCTAAACCCGCCATTACAGATAATAAAGTACAGTGTTGTAATTTTTCTTTATTGGCTAAACATGCTTCTTTGGCCTGTTGGGGTTTAATCGCAAGTATTACTATATCATTAGCGCTAGGCGAATATTCCAATGTAGTAGTAACTTTTATATTTGGGTATAGATCTTGCAAACGTTGTACTTTGTCGGGATTTCGTTGAATTACTTCAATTGTGTAGTGTGCATCATTTACTAATCCAGCAAAAATAGCTTCAGCCATATTGCCGCCGCCTAGAAAAATTAATTTAGTTACCATAATCGCGTGCTCCAAAAATTTTACTACCTATTCTAATCATCGTTGCACCATTAGCTATCGCTAGTGGAAAATCATTAGACATACCCATTGATAATTCTGTTAACTCAAACCCATTTTGATTAAGATATTCATAACATTCATGAAGATATTTGAATTGTGAATTAATTAATGCTTCATCGCTACTATCGCTTGCCATGCCCATTAATCCACGTAATTTTAAATTAGGTAATTGGTTAATATGGTTAGCTAGTTCCGTTAATTCTGTAAGGTTTCTTACCCCGTGCTTATTATCTTCATTACTAATATTTACTTCAATTAAAACTTGTAATGTAGGCGCATGTGGTGGACGTTGATCATTCAAACGGGTTGCATGCGATGCCTTGGTTAAAGTGTGCACCCAGTTGGCATATTCTGCAATTAACTTCGTCTTATTACTCTGAATATTGCCAATAAAATGCCATTCAATATCATTTTGGGTGAGTTGCTGTCCTTTAGTGGCTAATTCTTGAGGATAATTCTCACCAAATCTTCTCATTCCCAACTCATAGGCAGTTTGAATATCTTCAACTGGAAATGTTTTACTAACTGCAATCAGCTTTACGCGTTTAGCTAAGTCGTGTTGATTAATCAGTTCTTGTATTTGATTTAGGTTATATGCTATATGACTCATGATCTCTATATCGAAAATTAATTGGTTAATTATATCATTTTTATTTATCTGAGATTAATTTCTTAAAGTTGTAAATAGTTATTTATTAAAATAACTAAACAGAATAGTGTAAAATTATAACTTTGTTAACGTTATGAATAATTGATTTTAGGTGTCATTATGGATATAACTGAATTATTAGCATTTGGTGTCCAAAACAAGGCCTCCGACTTGCATATCTCTAGCGGATTACCACCAATGTTACGGGTTCATGGTGAGATTCGGAAAATAAATTTACCACCAATGAATGCTACTGAAGTAAAAAAAATGGTTTACGACATTATGAGTGATAATGCCAGAAAAATTTTTGAACAGCAAATGGAAGTTGACTTTGCATTTGAAGTACCTGAATTGGCGCGTTTTCGTGCTAATATATTTATGCAAACGCGTGGTGTTGGTGCGGTATTTAGAACTATTCCATCAAAAATTCTAACGTTAGATGAATTAAATGCACCACCAATATTTAAACAGTTATCAAACTACACTAAGGGGATTGTTTTAGTTACTGGTCCAACTGGTTCAGGTAAATCAACGACGTTAGCTGGGATGATTGATTATATCAATGATAATCATTATCAACATATCCTCACCGTGGAAGACCCAGTTGAGTTTGTCCATGTTAGTAAAAAATCATTGATTAACCAACGTGAATTGCATACCCATACTGAAAGTTTTGCTAATGCATTAAAATCAGCATTGCGTGAAGATCCTGATACTGTTTTAGTTGGTGAGATGCGTGATTTAGAAACGATCCGCTTAGCTATGACAGCTGCTGAAACGGGGCACTTGGTTTTTGGTACATTACATACATCATCAGCTGCTAAGACGATAGATCGGGTCATAGATGTTTTTCCCGCGGCAGAAAAAGATATGGTGAGAGTTATGTTATCGGAGAGCTTACAAGCGGTTGTCGCACAAATTTTATTAAAAACAAAAGATGGTACGAGTAGAATTGCTTGTCATGAAATTATGGTGGTTAATTCAGCAATTCGTAATCTAATTCGTGAAAATAAGATTTCTCAAATTAATTCGATGATTCAAACAGGGCAACAATACGGAATGCAAACTATGGATCAAAGTTTATTGCACGCGGTACGAGCGAATTTAATTAGTGCAGATACTGCGATGTTACATGCAACCCAAAAGGAACTTTTTTTACCATTTAAAGGAGGTAATCGTGCTTGAAGTAAATATGATTACCGAAATGCAAAGTGCTAAGATTTTTATGAATTATTTACTACGGATGGCAATTGATTTAGGTGCTGATGATACCTTTATTATTACTGATTTTGCCCCAGCATTTAAGATTGATGGACAAATGACGCCTCAGTTTAATGAAAAATTAAGCGCTCTGCAAGCAAAATATTTAGTTTACTCGATTATGAATGATCACCAGCGCACCATTTATGAACAAGACAAAGAATGTAATTTTGCGATTGCATTAGGTGAGTATGGGCGCTTTAGGGTTAATGCTTATTTAGAACAAGGTAAATCTGCAATGGTGCTGCGTAAGATTAATACACAGGTTCCAACGCTATCTGATTTACAGCTACCTACTGTATTGTCTGATATTGTTATGGAACGCAAAGGACTTGTGATTGTGGTTGGCATGACAGGTTCAGGTAAATCTACGACTTTGGCAGCAATGTTAGATCATCGTAATAAAAATTCTTGTGGCCATATATTATCAATTGAGGATCCAATTGAATTTGTGCATCAACATCAGAAATGTATTGTTTCACAGCGAGAAATTGGGGTTGATACTGATTCATGGCACAATGCCATTAAATCAGCGCTCCGACAAGCACCTAACGTAGTTTTAATCGGTGAAATTCGTGATGCTGAAGCAATGGATTACGCATTACAATTTGCCGAAACTGGACATTTATGCGTTGCAACTATCCATGCTACAAATACAATCCAAGCTATTGAACGAATTATTAATCTATTCCCTCCAGAAAAACATCATCAAGTTTATATGAATTTATCTTTAAATCTCAAGGCAATTATTGGACAACGTTTAATCCCACATCAATCAGGTAATGGTAGAGTTGCTGCCATTGAAATATTGATTAATACACCAACTATTGCGGATTATATTTTTAATCAACGGCTAGCGGAGATTCGCGATATAATCAGTAAGTCTAAAGATTTAGGTATGAATACTTTTGATCAAGCTCTATTTGATTTATATGAAAATAGTAAAATAAGCTATGAAGAAGCATTGAAAAATGCTGATAGTACTAATGATGTGCGGATGAGAATTAAGCTTGATAGCAAACGTAGTGAACATAATAAAGTAGATAAAATGATGAATAGTAAAGTAAATTTACAAATATTATAATTAAGCTTTTTGTGGAGATAACAATGAATGTAAGTGAAGCGTTAATAGAGCGTAAATCAGTGCGTGCTTTTTTACCCAAATTAGTTAATCGAGAAGATATTGAGAAAATCCTATCTTTTGCGCGTCATGCACCATCGGGGACAAATACTCAACCATGGCATGTCGCAGTTGTGACAGGAGATACAAAATCTGAATTAGAAAGTGAATTATTGGCTGCTTTTCAAAATGGAGCTACCAAAGATATGGATTACCTTTATTACCCAACTGAGTTTAGTCGCGAGATGAAACAACGTCGCTTAGCTTGTGGTTTACAGATGTATCAGACGTTAGGTATTCAGCGTGGTGAGAATGAAAAACGGTTAGCTCAATGGGGATTAAATTATTCCGCATTCGGTGCTCCTGTGATGTTGTTTATTTTTGCACCACGCTGTATCGAAAAAGGTTCGTTTATGGATTGTGGGATGTTTATTCAATCAATTTTATTGATGGCAACTGAGTTAGGTTTTTCAACCTGTGCACAAGCCGCTCTAGCAGAATATCCGAGTATTGTTCGCCATAAGCTAGGTTATTCTGATGATATGCTATTACTGTGTGGAATTGCGCTTGGTTATGAAGATAAATCGGCACCAATCAATAGTTATCGGACACCAAGGGAAGAAATTAGCAAATTTACTAAATTTTTTTAATGGTAAAAGCAGGCTTAATAATCCTGCTCTTACATAACCATTTTATTCATATTCAGAATTGGTAACATAATACCAATTACAATTAGCATTACTACCGCACCCATGAAGACAATTAACGCCGGCTCTAAGATACCGGTTAGTAACTGGCTTCGGTGTGACAATTCTAATTCTTGATGGCTACCAGCTTGCGATAACAGGTGCTCTAGATTACCTGATTTTTCACCGCTGGCGATTAGATGAATTACAACTGGTGGGAATGCTTTTTGCGTATTTAAGGCAACAGCTAATCCAACCCCTTCACGTACCATCGTGATGGCTTTATCAATGGCTGTTTTTAACATGAAATTGCTCAGAGTGTTTTTACTTGCTTCTAATGCATGTAGCATCGGCACGCCACTAACTAGCAACATTGAGAGAGTATTTGTAAAACGTGCAATATCAATATTGGTTAAGAGTTTACCTGCAATTGGTAGTGATAATAATCTACGATGGAAATTAATTTTATTTTCAGTTTTCTTCAGTGAACGGGCAAAACCAATGATTGCAAGAATAATAATTATCAGCATATAAATACCATAACTACGTAAGCCATTACTAGTTGCAATCATACCACGAGTAATCAAAGGTAGTGTTTGCTTGGATGCTTCAAAAACTTTTACTACTTGCGGTACAACAAACACTAGCAGGGCAACAATAACCATGGTAGCAACGATTGATACAATCACTGGGTAAAGTAGAGCCATCATGATTTTGCTAGTTAAATCGCGTGTCTTGTCGCTATAATCAGCAAGTTTGTTCATTACTGATGCTAAACTACCAGATTGCTCACCCGCATTGATTAGGCTACAATAAACAGGTGGGAATACGTTAGGGTACATGGCTAATGAAGCTGCCAGCGGTCGACCACTTAATACTTCACTACGCACACCATTCATAATCGATTTTTGTTCTTGGCTTTCAAGTTGATCAGCTAAAGCAGCAAGCGATTGTTCAACGGACATACCAGAATTTAAGAGAATAGATAACTGGCGTGTAATTAATGATAACTCAAGTGATGAAATTGCTTTTTTGCGAAATGAAACATTACGTGAAGTATTTGCTTTACGTTCTTTTTCTGATTCTATGTGCGAAACAACCAAACCCATTTCACGTAATTTTTGGCGGGCTTGTTTAGCATTTTCTGCTTGTAGAACACCTGATTTGTCTTTGCCGTTTTTATCAATTGCTTTGTAATTAAAGGTTTGCATAGTATTTATTCTTTAGTAATTGATATAACTTCTTCTAGGGTGGTTTTACCCGCGATCATCCAACGTAATGCATCCATGCGTAGTGTGCGCATACCTAATTTATCAATAGCATAATTTTCTATTTCAGTTTCGGCATTATTATTGTGTACCATTCGTTGTACTTCATCATCTAAGACTAGTAATTCATGAATACCAGTACGCCCTTTATAGCCTGTACCGCTACAATTATCACAACCTACCGCTTTATAAATCACAGTATCTTGAGAAATACCCAGACGGTTACGTATTTCAGGAGTGACACTATGGTTTTCAGCTTTGCATTGTGGACAGAGAAGACGGATTAGTCGCTGGGCTAATATCCCAATTAAACTTGATGAGAGCAGAAAGGATTGTACCCCCATATCCATCAGACGGGTGATCGAGGCTACTGCCGAATTGGTATGCAAGGTTGCCAGTACCAAGTGTCCAGTTAAACTTGATTGTACGGCAATTTCAGCGGTTTCTAAATCACGAATCTCACCAATCATCACGACATCAGGATCTTGCCGTAAGATAGCTCGTAGTGCGCGTGCAAAAGTCATATCAATTTTTGAGTTCACTTGAGTTTGACTAATTCCTGCGATATCATACTCCACAGGATCTTCAACCGTCATAATATTTAATGAGCTTGAGTCAATTCGTGCCAATGCGGCATAAAGAGTAGTTGATTTACCAGAACCAGTGGGACCAGTTACTAAGAATATACCATGTGGACGATTAATCAAACTATCAATCTTTTCTAGAGTATCGCTTGCCATCCCTAGCGTTTCTAATTGTAAGCGTTCTTTGTTTTTATCCAATAGACGCATTACAATTCGTTCACCATGTCCTGTTGGGATGCTAGAGACCCGCAAATCTACCTCACGCCCAGCAAGGCGTAAAGCAATACGACCATCTTGTGGTAAGCGCTTTTCTGCAATATCCAGTTGTGCCATGATTTTGATCCGCGATACTAGTGCGGCATGTAGACCAGGATTAATTTCAGTTACCTTATGCAAAACACCATCTCGTCTAAAACGTACGATTGAATATTTTTCATAGGCATCTAAGTGTACATCGGATGCATCTTCCTTCACCGCTTGAGTTAGGAAGGCATTAATAATTTTAATGACAGGAGCATCATTTTCTGATTCTAATAAATCTTCTGTTTGTTGTAGGTTCTGCATTAGGGCAGATAAATCAATATCCTCGCGGACATCATCAACTACGGCAGCAGCATTAGCGCTGGAATATGCTTCAGCTAGTACATAATCAAAAAACTTGTTTTCAACTCGGTGAATCTTAATTGGTAAATTAATTTTACGCTTAATTTCCGTGATTACTAACGGAGAAGCCTGTCCTATACACGCTAAATGCACGTAATCATCGTCCGCCGATAAGACACAAATGCGGTTAGCTTTGGCAAAAGTATAAGGTATTCTTCGAGAATACTTATTGGGTGTAAATTTAGGCGCTTGCATCCTTAAATACCTAACTATTGCGAAACAGGATTATTTGTAGTAATCGAGATTGAATTTGGTGCACTTTGTGTAATTGATGTACCACCATTCGATGTTGTCGGCTGCGTTACGGTTACATTATTAGCGCCAGCACCATTACGTAAGTCAACAATTGGTTCACTTGATACGGTCGCAGGTTGTGTTGGAACCTGATTATTAAATGGTACTTGATTATCAATGGTAACTGCATCAATGCGAGGTAACAATATATTACCTTTGGCTTGAATAGCACTTTGTTGATCAACTATGTAACGATAACGTTGATTGGTTAATGCTTTGATACCATCTTCATTGCGGATAATTACTGGACGCAAGAAAATTACCAAATTTTGTTTGGTGTGTTGACGATTTTGCCAACTAAATAACCATCCTAAATATGGAATACTACTTAAAACTGGAATACCAGAGTTCTGTAGGATAATATTATCTGAAGTCATACCACCAAGGGCAATAATCTGTCCGTCATTAACTAGAATTTGTGTTTTTAAATTACGTTTTAGAATATTTGGACCATTTGCTGAGTAAGTACCAGTTGGTTGGTTAGTATCCAAACTAGAATTTTCTTGATAAACCGATAGTTGGATGGCACCACTTTGTGTTACCAATGGTTTTAAGCGTAATACAGTACCTACGTCTTGACGATTTACTGTCGTAAATGGATTTACCGTTGAGTTACCACCAGTTGTAGCATATGAACCAGATGGGATACCAATATTTTGTCCAACGAAAATAGATGCTTCTTCATTATCCAATGTCAATAGGGTTGGGCGACCGAGAATGTTACCTGCACTGGTTGATGCAATCATATCGGCTAAGGCTGAAATACCTGGGATAGTTGTTCCACCAACGTTAACTGTTCCTGTTACTAAACCAACATATACTTCATTAGGTATACCAGTTGAACCAGTAGGTGAACCACCATTACCACTTAGACCGCTGGCTATGCTATAGGCTGTACTACCAATGCTACCTAATGAACTACCATTACCACCATAATTAGATAACGCGGCAACCCCAACATTATTGTTACCAGCACCACCAACCCATTGAATACCAAACGAACCTTGTTCCGTGGTATTCACATCCGCAATCAATGCTTCGATCATAACCTGTACACGACGTACATCAAGCATGTCAATAATCATACGGAAATTACGATATACTTGTTCTGGCGCTTGAATAATCAGAGAATTAGTTGTTGGCTCTGCTTGAATAAGGATCTTAGGCGCATTTTTGTCGCTATTAGCAGTACTCGATGAAGATGTTGTTGAGCTTTTAGGCGTTGTAATACTACTAGCGCCACCGCCGCCACCAAAGCCAGAACCGCCTGAACCACCGCTACCACTACTTGAAAACATTGAACTAGTGTCAGTCAATGCTCTTTGGGATGGTGATGGAGGCATATCAGGATTGTCTTGTCCTGATGCAATGGTTCTTAAAACCTCAGCAACATGGGCTGCATCAGCATTACGTAGGTATACAACATGTAGGTTATTATGTGATTTACCATTCTCTACATCTAAAGAGAGAGCGATTTTTTTGAGTTCATCAAGTTTAGCTTGTGTATATGATGAAATAATTAATGAGTTGGTTGCTGTATCAACGGTAATGACAGGAGATGGTCCATTATCACTGTTACCTCCTCCACCAGCAGCTCCAGTACTACCACTGCCTAAATAACTTTGTAGGGTTTGTGCTACATCTGATGCATAAGCATACTTAAGTTTAATCGTAACTGGAAGTACTTTAGTTGCTTGTGTCGCATTAAGCTGATTAACAATTTTGGTAATTCGTGCCATGTTTGAGGCATAATCAGTTACAACTAACGCATTACTATTGGGGTAAACTGAAATTGAATTATTTGGTGACACCATTGGACGTAATGCATTTGATAATTGAGTAGCAGAACCATTTTCAATAGTGAATACTTTAGTTATAAGCTGGTCACCTGCTGCGGGTGAAGTACCTCCACTAGCAATTTTCATTCCATAAGTACGTGCATCGGTTTCTGGTAAGACCTTAATGACACCATCTGCTTCAACTGTTGCAAACCCTTGCATTCTTAATGCCGACTCCAAGACCTTATAGCTTTCAGATTTAGAAATAGGTTTTTCTGAGACTATCGTCACAGTGCCTTTTACTCTTGGATCAATTACAAAATTTTTGCCTGATAATTTACTGATTGCTTTTATTACGGTTTGAATATCTGCATTTTCAAAGTTTAAAACCACTTTATCATCGGATGTTTGACTTGACGATGGCTGTGCTAGTGGCGTTGAAGATGGAGCAGGGGTTGGTGCTGCGTACGCTGGAAAAGTAACTAGTAATGAGCATAGCACAGTTAAAAGAGGTTTAAGTTTAGTTTGCATTCTTATATGTTTCCCATGTTGAAAATTCTATTTGTAATACGTTACAATTAATAAATTTATAGCACTTTGTTACTAATGTGCAGATTCTGCATTATTAGTATTGCTAGGTGCATTACCGCTATTTTGTTGTTGGAACTGTTCAATCATTTTCTTCCGTTGACTGACTAAATCATCCCGTGATTGGTTATTATTGTTATCACTTGTAGGGGTATTATTGACCGACCCATTGCCATTATTGTCATTATTTTGTTCCATCCCC
>RXKA01000039.1:0-12799 GCA_003962985.1 Pseudomonadota bacterium
TAACTACCAATTACGATAAAACTACCAGCGACAGGACCAAACAAAAAGCCCGCCAATAAGTCAAATAAGATAGTCCCGGGGATACATGCAGCAATTAACACAATATAGCTAATGATATAACCAATAATAAAAACTAAGGTGTTTTCTTCTTCATAAGCCAAGACTTGCTGATGGTATTGGTTAAAACCATCCAAATTTAGATATAAATAAAGGTGTAATCGCTCAAACAATACAACAATCACAGCTATAAATATCACAAACAAAACTAACTTATAGCGTCCGAACTTTTGCATAATAACTTTTCAAGGTAAATTGTCAATAAGATTATAATTATACTATATCATTGTAGGCAATAGATTAACCATTAACTAAATTAACAAGATTTACATCTAAATTAGTAAAATAATTAGGTTCATTGCGTCTTTTAGCACCATTTAACTGGTAAGCAGAATCATAAATTGCGTCATCCAACCAAATAGCAGTACTTAGATACGCTGGTGGTAAGATATGGCGCGGATTGGTTGGGCCAAAAAAACTAGTCAATTTATCACCAATTTTCATCGCTACTGCTATATGCATTGCACCACAATCTGTGGTGTAAACATGTTTAGCTTTGGCAAAAATCACTCCTGAAGCGGCGAGACCTAACCGACCAGCAGCATTAATTAGACGTGGATGATAATGTAATTCACGGCAGTATTCTTCATAATGTTCAAAATCTAATTTACCACCTGCCAAAACTACTATTTTTTCATCCGCCAGTAAACGATGAATTAGAACTATTGCTTTATCATGTGGTAGCATACGAATTCCATTTTTTTCATAGGCATTATTGCCTCCACTATTCACAAATACTACATAATTATCCAGTAACTGTAATTTAGCAAAGTCATCCGCATCTTGTTTATCTTGTAAAGAAACATGTAGATCCAGTGCGATATCATCATAATCTGCTTTTGCGATACCACTAGCATGAAGTAAATCTAAATAATAAAAGCCATGATAACGGGTTACATCATGATATTTAACGGAATATTTTAGTGCGATATTCGATAATCGTTCACGAACATAACCAACGGTAATTCCACCTAATGACTTCGCTACAAAATTAAAGTACCAATGTTTATCTAAGACAAAAACATAATCATACTTTTTCTTGAATGGTTTTAATGCATTATGTAATTTAGTCATTCCACTAATTGAAAATAACTCATCATCAAGGATTATCGTATTATTTATATATGGATTATTCTTGATTGCTATAGCCGCAGTTTTGCCAACTACAATATCAAGTTCACAATTAACTTTTTGCTTTAACTGGCGAATTAATGGTGTCGCCATCAATAGATCCCCTATTGCACCACGCTTAATTAAGAGTATCTTGATCATTTACAACCTCTAATATTTTTTGTGCGAAAATTTTCCATTTATAACGAGATACAACTTCAAGACCATGTTTTATCATATAATTTAATCTTTCATCGTTATTAATTGAAGAATTAATAATAGAAATTGCATTCTTATAATTATAAGGATCTATGTAATTGGCTGATGAACCACATATTTCTCGAAAGATAGGAATGTCGCTTACCACTACAGGACATTCGTTCTCCATTGCTTCGAGAATAGGAATACCAAATCCTTCATAAAAAGAAGGAACTAATAGAAGTTTAGCACTTTGATACAATGCTTTTAACTCACCATCAGTGACATTTCCCAAACATGTTAAATTATGCTTATCTGCACTATCTATAATCTCAACACTGCCAACACAAATAACAGGTAAATCACATTGCTTTGATATATTTATAACTAGCTCTACATTTTTATAAAACGAATTTCTCTGTGATAGTACAACCAAAACATATCCTTTAGAATTTAATTTATTTTTATAAATAACTTCATTATCTGCTTTGATCTTATTAATATGCTCAGCACTATTACCAAGCACCAGTATTCTATTCGCTTTTTTTCCTTGATTAATACATGTTATTAATTCATTTTTACTAAACTCAGATACTGTTGCTATATGTTGTGTATTCTTAAATATTAATTTATGAAAAAATTTAGTCAATAAAACAAATTTTTTACTATAAGATTGCGGATAACGAAACACCAGTGCGTCATGAATTACACATAATTGATTCTTTTTAAGAATGGGTGCAAAATTAGCTAGATTTATCAAAAAGTTATCGCGAACCAATTTAACTAAAATAACTTGCTCCCAAATGTGTTGATACCTTATCCCATGTAACGTATAAACAGAGACCTTCATCAATTGAGGGATAGTAAAATTTCCATCAGGCACTACTAAAATAAATTTGCCATAACTAGATTCACTAAGTAGTTTATCTAACTCTAATAAAATATTGTAAGCAAACCGATAGACACCAGAATTTTGGTTGGAAGAAAGGAAATAACCATTTATATATATATTCATCTATTTATTTCCTAAGTTTATCGTAAATAAATTTAATCCCTTTGCTACCAAATACGTTATTAACCAACAATGCGAAAGCTTTTTCTTTGCCTAATAATTTAGCAACTTTAAAGATAAAACGTACAGATGAATATTCTTCATAAACAAATTTACTATAGTAATCAATATAAAATTGAATCTCTTTTTGATGAACTGCAAATTGCGATAGACCAATGATTAATTGCATATTGTTTAAATTTTTTCTATAGTCTTTCATTGCTCGTTCATAAGACTTATCTGCAAATAAACCACAAGCATTATTATTATGTAGCCGATAAGACATTAACGGTTGAGTTAATGTCCTAATTTCTCCAAGTGCTGCAGCTGTAAGGTTATAAAAAAAATCATGGTAAATAAACCCACTAGGAATTTTTCTTGCGGCTAATACAACCTCTCTCCTCATCATTAAACAACAACCGTGGACTCCCTCTCTCATTAAACGAGTAAAAAAATCTGGTATATGATAGTAATCAATAAACTCTAATAATGAGTTACCAATAATTTGGTCATTATCATCAATTAATTTAGCATCATGATGAATTAACTTTGCATTTCCAATGTTTGTCATAAGTACTTCAATTTTATTTTTAAACCAAACATCATCTTGATCACTCAAAATAATAAACTCGCCATCACAGAGATTGACCGCACGTTCAAATGTCTTAGTAGCACCTAGATTTTGTTCATTAGTAAATATTTTAATTATAGGATATTGCAAAGCATATACATTTAATATTTTCAAAGTATTATCGTTTGAGGCATCATCAACAATTATAATTTCATCAGGTAACAATGTTTGAGATAAGATACTATCAAATTGCTTAGTAATAAATTTCTCACCGTTATATGTAGCAATAGCAACAGATATTTTATTTTTCATCATTAACTCTATTTAACATTATTAAACCACTGTTTAATTTTTAATTTTAATGGTGATAGATTATAATTAAAAGATGCAAACCATTTACTAAGGCAAGCCATTCGAATAAACCAGAAAAACATCCTCGTTTGCATTTTACCATATAAAAGCTTAAGCAATCCTATATCAGGGTATCTTTCATGAGCCATTGCTTTGTAGAAATTTATAGCATAGATTATATTGTTTGAATTTTCATAATCAAATAAGATAGTCTTAGAAATATTTATTAAATCATTAGACATATTTTTACTATTATTTATAATTTTATTGTATGGAATATGAATAAATCCAGAAGAACTATTACATCCATGTTGCCGATAATAAACCAAAGGTTGCTTGAACTTCACCAATTTATCAAATTTTTTTGCTACAATTGCCAGATAATGATCGTGATACATAACTTTTAGTTCAGGAAACGGTAATGCATGATTTAACAAATCTCTTGTTATCATTATCGTACAACCAGTTACATTATTTCCCATTAAATAGTCAAAAAGTGTAATAAATTCTCTACCACTCTCATAACGAACAAAACCAGATTGACAAATAACATTTAAATTTTCATCCGTAACAACCGTATCACTATAAATTAACCAATTGTCACCAATTACAGAAATTAATGTTTCTACCTTATTATTAAACCAAACATCATCTTGGTCTGCAAATAATATATATTCGCCGTGAGATAAAGAAATCGCTTTTTCAAAAGTCTTTACAACACCTATATTTTTCTCATTCTGTACAAAATTAATAGTTTTAAATTTTTGGCTATATTGATTAATTATATCAATTGTATTATCTTTAGAAACATCATCTACAATGATTATTTCATCTACTAGAACAGTTTGATTTAGAATACTATCTAACTGTTGTGATAGGTATTTACCACCATTATATGTCGCCATTATTACACTAATTTTTACCATTTTTTCTTACCCATAACTCCGAGTCTAAAATCAATATATCCCTGCAATAAATAATATAACTTTTTAAATTTACCTTTTTCAAACAATACTACAGAAATTGGCATCTTTATTATTATTTTTTTAAAGAAATAGAGTTCAGGCAATTTGGATAAGTATTTTTTACAAATATAGTTATAGTTTCTCATAATATAATACTTACGTAAAGCAGAGTGATTCCAAACATCAAACCCATATTTGAATATCCACATGACACCACTATGAGTACCCATACAATGTGGCATTACTACATAATTTAGAGTTAAAATTCTATATCCAGATATTTTTGCTTTTGCATAATAATCAATATCAACTGCATCAATAAATAAATTTTCGTCAAATCCTAACAACTTGTACCAGATCTTCAAATTAACAAAATTTCCAGAAGTCATGGGTAATAAAATATTATCTTCAATAGCTAAATTATATTCAATGCTATTGTTACCTATTTTGTGTCGCGGAGAAAAAATTGCAACATCATTACAAACCCCATAATCAATAATAAAAGATGTTAATTCTTGTAATAATTGATTAGTTAATTCACTGTCCTGATCCATAGTAACAATATAGTCAAATCCATGTTGCATAGCATATGATGCACCTACATTTAATGCCTTGGCTATACCAACATTATCACCCATCCATTGATAAATATGATCATGCAATAAACAATACTCTTTTAACCAAACCGTCTCCTGTTCTGAATTATCAATTACCAGATGAGGATAATAATCAGCCTCTAAATTTTTCAGTATCGTAGTTGGTGGATTATAAGCAACAGAAACAATTAAAACATTTAACATTTATGATATCACTTAAAATACTCTCGTTTAGGACGAAAAAAGAACGAACCAACTAACAATGACTTTAACAGTTTAATCTTATTTGTAAAGGTAATATCACTGCTTTTTATGGTGCGCCAATCGATTACAATTTGGCGAATCATTTTAGGAATTTTAAAAATACTTGTATCTTCACTCATTAAGAACATTTTATTCCTAAATCCATTTTGGAATTTGAAGAAATTTTTTTGCGATATTTTATGTTCATCTACAACTACACCTCGCTTATGTATAACAACACTAGATAAACATATTGCATTGTCAAAGACATCCTTCATTCTACCAGTATATTCAATATCGTCGAGCCAAATAAAGAAATCCTTTATTGGAAGCCCACATATCTTAACAAAGTTTCTAGTAAAAAGAGCAGATAAAAATGGACCGTTTTGAATACGCAATAAGTCATCTTTCAATAAATAATACTTCATTAGCTCATTACCAGTATAAAATACTGGAGGATAACCAAGAGATAAATTTTGTTCTAAGACTCTGGAGCAAACAAATCCAACATTATGACCATGAGATTTAAGTAACTCATAAGAATATTCAAGTTTATTTAAAGAGTCATTATGTGGAATAGTGTCATCATCCATTACCCAAGCTAGATCATCCGTGGTCTTTTCATAAAAATATCTAATCCCCTGATTAAACCCACCAGAACCGCCAGTATTTGTTGATAGACGCAAAATAATGAACTCGATTTCTTCACCTTGTTTATTTGTCACACGGCTCTTTATCTCACCACCAAATTTAACAAAATTATCACTAAAGTGATTAATATATCCACCATCCTGTAATTTAACTAATGTATCCCTGTTAGAATAATTATCTACTATAAGAATTGTTTGTAATTTAAACTCTTGTAATATCAAAGCATGTATATTTTCCAACAACAATTCTGGTCGATTATACGTTACAACAACAGCACATACCTTACTCATAATATACCTTTTATACTTGGTTATAATAAAGAACTCTACCTCTGACTATATCAATTCCAGACTTAATCAGATAAAAATACATCATTCCTGTGACCAATATTTCACTTAATACCACACTAATTGCTGTACCAATATAACTAAACCTTGGTACCAAGATAAACGTAAAAATCAGATTGCAAATACTACTTACTATCAGAATTCTGGAGAATTGTTTGGTTAAACCAAATGGAATCATCGTTTGAATACCAAACATGTTACTTAAGCAAATAATAAAAGGTAAAATTGACAAAATCTTCAGTACACTAGTAGTAGCATCAACATATTTATGACCAAATAATAGCTTAACAATAAAATTAGAACCAATAAATAATGATATACTTAAAATAGCACCTAAAATAGCAACTTTAATCAGTGCCTCATGTAATGATTTAATCCCTTTTTCTTTATCCTCAGTAACCTGCTTAGTTAAATGAGGAAATAATGCCTGCGTAATTGGAGATAATAAACTTTGTACTGCATTGAGAATTTTTTCAGCACTCGCATAATATGCAACCATAGCTGCACTAGTTAGAATTCCAAGAAAAAATGTATTTGAAACAGTATATAAACTAATTGCTATAGTAGATAAAAATACATGCCACCCCTCTTTTAATTGAGCAACAATTTCCGTATACGTGGGGAGAGTGTATTTTAAATCATAACGCTTAAATAAAATTACTTGTATATATATTGCTCCAACAATAGTCGTTACAATATTAATTACAGGCCATAAATAATATAAATTATCGCTCTTTATGCATAAAAAGATTAATGCGACAGATAACACTTTAGTTATAATTTGTGCAGGCAAAATATCACGCATCCGTTGCATACCTTGGAATAACCAACCAGGTGCAAATATTCCACCGATAAGAGTGAAGCAATTCAACAGATATATAAACCAATAATCTCTAAATTTTGCAATACTAAAAACAATAACTAAGTTACACAATAAAGAGAAAATAAAAAAAATCACTTTAATGAACGTTACAGTACTAACAATATGATTTATTTTATCTTTATTATTACTGTTCATCGCAACATCTCGGGTTGCGGTTAGTCCAAAACCATAATCACACAAAACACCAAAATAAGTATTGAATGAAAAACTGAATAAAATTAACCCATAATGCTCAACAGTTAAAATTCTAGATAAATAAGGAACCGTTAAAAATGGAAACACATAATTAACAATTTGCAATAAACCCAGCGAGAGAATATTGCTAGCTAGTTTTTTATTAATTGAAAATAACTTAACTTTAACCATGACTGAGTTCTAATCGCGCCGCATTGATAGCACTTTCAAACACTTGATGCATATCATAATACTTATATTCAGCTAATCGACCACCAAAAATAACCTTATCTTGCGCTTCAGCCATCAGCTTATATTTCTGATAAATGGCTTGATTAGTCGCATCATTGATTGGATAATATGGCTCCTCACCACGTTGCCAGTCAGAAGAATACTCTTTAGTTACAACCGTCTTCTCTTGGATACCAAATTCAAAATGCTTATGTTCAATAATACGAGTATAAGGTATTTCTCGCTCAGTATAATTAACGACTGCATTACCTTGATAATTATCAGTATCCAATACCTGATGTTCAAATCTAAGACCGCGGTATTGTAATTCGCCATGACAATAATCAAAATATTGATCAATTGGACCAGTATATATAACTTTATTTGCTAATGCTTCCAACTCTGCTTGATTAGCAAAGAAATCTGTACTCAAATGAACTTCTACATCAGCAAGTAACTTTTCAATAATTGTATTATAACCGCCGATAGGAATGCCTTGATATTTATCATTAAAATAGTTGTTATCATAGGTAAAGCGTACGGGCAAACGCTTAATAATAAATGCAGGAATTTCCGTTGCACTACGCCCCCATTGCTTCTCAGTATAGCCTTTAATTAACTTATAATAAATATCTTTACCCACTAGACTCAATGCCTGCTCTTCTAAATTTTGTGGTTCTGTAATATTCAGATCTGCAATTTGGCGCGCAATCTCTGCTTTAGCCTCTGCAGGAGCCTTAATCCCCCACATTTTGCTAAACGTATTCATATTAAATGGTAAATTGTATAACTCATCTTTATAAATCGCAACTGGTGAATTTGTATAACGATTGAATTCAGCAAACTGATTGACAAAATCCCATACTTCTTTATTGCTAGTATGAAAAATGTGTGCACCATATTTATGGACATTAATCCCTTCAACATTTTCACAATAAATATTACCACCGACATGGTCTCTTTTATCAATAACCAAACACTTTTTGCCAGCTTGTTTTGCAAAATAAGCAAATGTTGCACCAAATGGTCCAGCACCAACTATTAAATAATCATACATACCAATACTACTATACATAAAATTATAAATGCCTTAAAGATTATCTTTAAGGCTTCAATTAATCAACAACAATCAGTTTAACGGCATAGGCACAACAGTTTGTTTAAACTCATCGATTTTCACTACTGGAATTTTATCTACATAATAGCCTTTTGGTGCATTCTCAGTATAGAAAATATCCACACGATTATTACGCTCAGGACCACCATGAAAATCTTGTTTAAATGCTGGTTTATCATTACCTTCAGATACAACCTCAGTGTTTTCATATGGGACACCCATTGTAAACAAAATTGTACGCACATTCTCAGCACGTTGCAAGGCTAATTTATCATCTTTAGCTTCGTTTTTAAATTCTGTAGCATGACCAACGATTTTAATCTTAGCTGCTGGGAATGCTTGAATATATGAAGCATTCCATGCCAAAATCGGTGCCAACTGTGGACTTACACGACTTTCTTGATTAGCAAAAATAATAGTATTTGGCATTGATTGCACCAAATCCGTACGTTGAACCATAACTGGCATCATTGATGATTCAGGTAATGGCATAACTTTTTTTTGTGTACTAGCAACAGCGCTTTCAGTACCTGCAGCAAAAGCAGTAACACTCATGCTTGACAATAAAATTAAAGATAAAACTAAATTGCGTTTCATATTCTAAATACCTTTTAAATTAATTATTTAACCCTAAAAACTCTTCCAAACTCATAGCACCTAAATCACTACCATCTTGACGACGTACCGTTACTTGATTATTGGCAACTTCATTATCACCAATAACTAATAAATACGGAACTTTTTGCATCGAATGTTGACGGATCTTATAACCGACCTTTTCATTAGACAAGTCAATTTCAGCACGAACCCCTGCTAATTTCAACTGCTCATAAACCGAATTGGCATACTCGGCTTGTTTCTCTGAAATATTCACTACCACCGCTTGAACTGGCGCTAACCAGAATGGGAATTTACCTTCATAATGTTCAATTAATATTCCAATAAAACGTTCTAATGAACCACACGTTGCACGATGTAACATTACTGGACGATGTTTATTACCATCTTCGCCGATATAATGAATATCAAATCGCTCAGGCAAATTAAAATCTAATTGCAGTGTGCCACATTGCCACATTCTCCCAATGGCATCTTTGATTTTAAAATCAAGTTTTGGACCATAGAATGCACCATCACCTTCATTTAAAGTATAAGGTACACCAATCTTTTGCATAGCATTTGCCAAAGCACCTTCAGCAATCTGCCAAATTTCGTCAGAACCAACTGCTTTTTCTGGTTTAGTTGATAAGAATATTTCATAACTAAAACCGAATGTTTTATAAAACTCATCGATTGAGTTTATTACTTGAATAACTTCTGATTCAATTTGCTCTGGAGTACAGAAAATATGCGCATCATCTTGTGTAAAGTTGCGCACACGGAATAAACCATGCAACGCTCCAGAAAACTCATGACGATGAACTAAACCAAGTTCACCCATACGCAATGGTAAATCTTTGTATGAATGTAGACCATTTTTGTATACAAGTACCGCACCTGGACAATTCATAGGCTTAATCGCAAATTCCATTTCATCGATTTCTGATGTATACATATTCTCACGGTAATTAAACCAGTGTCCTGAAATTTCCCATAACTCTTTGTGTAACATTATTGGTGTACGTATTTCTGAATAATCGTTACGTAGAACCTTTTTACGCCAAAAATCTTCTAGCGCATTACGCAATTGCATACCTTTAGGTAAGAAAAATGGGAATCCAGGTCCATAATCCGACATCATAAATAGTTCCATTTGCTTACCAATCTTACGATGATCACGCTTCTCAGCTTCTTCTAATAAGTGCAAGTATTCTTTTAACTCATCTTTATTACGCCACGCAGTACCATAAATACGTTGCAACATTTCATTATCCGAATTACCACGCCAGTATGCACCCGCAACTTTCATCAATTTGAAAGCTTTTAACTTACTAGTACTTGGTACATGAGGACCACGACATAAGTCGATAAAATCACCTTGTTTATAAAGTGAAATAATTTCACCAGCAGGAATACTACTAATAATTTCTACTTTGTATTTTTCACCAAGAGAATCAAAAAACTCAATGGCTTCTTCACGCGACATTTCAACACGTTCAACTTTAATATTTTGGTCAACTAAATTTGCCATTTTCTTTTCAATGGCAATTAAATCTTCGGGTGTAAATGGACGTTCAAAACTAAAGTCATAGTAAAAACCATTCTCAATTACGGGACCAATTGTAACTTGTGCAGCAGGAAATAACTGCTTAACAGCTTGCGCTAATAAATGCGCGGTAGAATGACGAATTACTTCTAAACCTTCAGGATCTTTATCGGTAATTAAACGAACCGTTGCATCAGCAGTAATCAAGGTACTCGCATCAACTAATTTATCGTTTACCACACCAGCCAAAGTTGCTTTGGCTAAACCAGAACTGATATTTTTGGCAATATCAAGAACAGTTACAGCACTGTCAAATTCACGTACTGAACCATCCGGTAAAGTAATTTTTAACATTTATTTTCCTCAAATCATAATTTATCTATTGAAATAACCTAAGTTAGGACACATATTTTATCATAATATAAGTTATAATCACGATGATTATAACATTATGCAATGATTTTGATAGCGCAAATCAGCAGGTAGATTATCATTATCACAATGCAGTTTATAGCCAATGGTATTGTATCAGATACCAGAAGAAAGGATAAAAATGGAACAATTTCATGGAACTACGATTGTAGCCGTACGTAAAGGTAATCAAGTCGCAGTAGGTGGCGATGGACAAGTAACACTTGGACACGTAGTTATTAAGTCAACCGCAAGAAAAATCCGCCGTTTATATAAAGGACAAGTAATTGCAGGTTTTGCAGGCGCAACCGCCGATGCATTTACCCTCTTTGAACGCTTTGAAGCTAAATTAGAAATGCACGGTGGCGCATTGATGCGTTCTGCAGTAGAATTAGCCAAAGATTGGCGTACTGACCGCGTATTACAAAAATTAGAAGCAATGTTGATTGTTGCCGACAAAGAGCACAGTTTAATTATTACAGGTAATGGTGATGTACTAGAACCTGAACACAATATTGCAGCAATTGGTTCTGGTGGATCATATGCTTATTCAGCAGCTAAAGCATTGGTTGATAATACCGAACATTTATCTGCAGCTGAAATTGTAAAAAAATCACTAACTATCGCTGGTGATGTATGTATCTACACCAACCAAAATCACGTGATTGAATCAATCGAGTTCTAACATGGCGAATATCAGAAAATATCTCAACTACACCCCACAAATTGCATCGAGTGCTTTTATTGATGAAAGCGCAGTTATTATTGGGCGGGTCAAAATTGGTGAAAATGCTTCAATCTGGTGTAATGCCGTGGCGCGTGGTGATGTTGCAGATATTATCATTGGTAATAATAGCAATATCCAAGATTTAACAACCCTACATGTTACGCACGATAACCCAGGAAAAACCGAAGAGACACCATTAATAATCGGTAATAACGTAACGGTTGGACATAATTGTTGTTTGCATGCCTGTACCTTACATAATAATATTTTGGTTGGTATGGGAAGTACTGTACTTGATAATGCGGTAATTGAAGACAATGTTATGATTGGCGCAGGGAGCTTAGTTCCACCCAATAAACATTTGGCAGGTGGCTACTTGTACTTTGGGAATCCAGTCAAACAAATTCGCCCACTAACGGAGGCAGAAATCGCTCATTTAGCTTATTCAGCCGAACATTATGTAGAAATTGCTAATAATCACAAAAATTCTTAATTTTTAAAACAAAGGATCAACATGACTAAAGTTTTATTTAAAACTACTTCAGGTAATTTTACCCTAGAATTAAATGCAGAAAAAGCACCTTTAACCGTAGCTAATTTTTTAGAATATGTTAAATCAGGTCATTACAATGGTAAAATTTTTCACCGCGTAATCAATGATTTTATGATTCAAGGTGGCGGCATGGATAAAGACATGAAAGAAGGTAAAACTCTTGCGCCAATTAAAAATGAAGCAAACAATGGTCTAAAAAATGACAAATACACGATTGCAATGGCACGCACTATGCAACCTCATTCTGCAACGGCTCAGTTTTTCATCAATGTAAAAGATAATGATTTCTTGAATTTCAAAGGTGAAGACATGTATGGTTGGGGATATGCTGTATTTGGTAAAGTAGTTGAAGGTACT
>RXKA01000039.1:12849-12941 GCA_003962985.1 Pseudomonadota bacterium
AAGAAGTGCTTAAAACTATCGAGAATGAATATTCCGCCAGAATTAACAATTTCTATGAGAATCTTACCAAGGAAGTTAGAGTTAGATGTGCC
>RXKA01000039.1:12991-13083 GCA_003962985.1 Pseudomonadota bacterium
ACGAGTTAAGGACATCATCTAGCAGAATCAGGAATCTGGTCATGGATCTACTAGGTAATGTTTATGCTGATAATTTAGCTGATCCCTCGAGG
>RXKA01000076.1 GCA_003962985.1 Pseudomonadota bacterium
ATTTGGATACCTATTGTAGATATTGCTAGTGCATTATCCTATGATGATCGAACCATGCGAAAAATGTTAGATAGAAATGTTGAACTATTTGATGGTTTTAACCGGGGGGTCACCATGACCCGGCGGTCAGATAGTCAACAAAATGAGGTAAGGTGTGTAAATGAGCAAGGATTTTACATGCTTATATCAAAGATTGGTATTAATCAGATACAAGATGAAAATGTAAGGAATTCTGTGATTGAGTTTAATCGATGGATGGTAGATACGATCAAGAAGGTTCGAGAAAGTAAGAATCGTGGTCCTACCTATGGTGATTATCTTAAACAGGAAATGATCATTGTTGAGGAATTAAATAGGGTACTTGATCTGGATAAGACACTGCTTACTAATGTAGCACTTTCTGTCATCTCATCTTTGTAGTTAGCCGCCATTGTTGTTATGTTATTAGTAACAAAGTAATTGTCGTCTGTTATTATCTTTAAATCAGTTAGCAAGTCTTGTATGCTTTCCTGCTTACTAATCATATCTATAATGTAGTTGGTGTGAAAGTAAAATGTAAAGTTTAATTTGGCTTTTGTTAGCGGAAAGTATATGCCTAATTCGTTTAATCTTGTTGCCCAGTATTCTCTTTGTGACTCAATGTGCGGCTTTTGCTCCTCCAACCACTTCTCATACTTTAAATTAGGCGTTACTCTTGCATATACCTTGCTTAAAGCCTTTCTTATTTGTGTATGATGTATATAGCCGTCCTTGTTTGTGTTTTCTTTTATGTATTTATGGGCTTCCTTTAGTACAGGTACTGCGTGGCGTGAGTTTTTTAATGAAGGAATTGAACCTTTTATGGCAAATTTTATTGTGTAAGCCCCTTTACCTAGCTTATCTTCTTTAAATGGCGGAAAACTTACCCCAAAATATGTTATCATTCGCTTTGCCATGTACTAAAATAATTTTCTTTTCTCGTTTTCGGCTATTTTACCTAAAATTAAATACTCCTTATTGCTATTTGATTGCAGCTTTTCGTCTATCATACAAGCTAACTTTAAATTGTTTTTCATTATTGCATCCTTCTTTAAAGATTTTAGTAAAGAATTGCTTTTTTTTAGTAGGCTCAAATGATTAAGTAATATCTTATTGGGATTTAATGCTACATTTGCACTTGAAACGGATGATAAGGTATCTTATGTTGAATTAAGTCGTGAAATTGGACGAAGATTCAACTATATATATGGTCGTGAAGATGGTTTTGAAGAAAAAGCTCAGGAATCGATCAATAAGTTAGGAGAAAAAAAAGCAGAGTTATATTTGCAATTACTCACTAAATTTCAACAAGATGGTAATGAAGATGCAGCTGAGCGTGCCCGCTATATGTTGGAAGATAGTAATAACCTACCGTTTGGAGACAAAGAACGCTTGCTTGCTTTTCTTGAAAATAAGAGTAAAGTATATTTTAACGAGACGCAATGCTTGCCACAACAAGAGAAAATAACAGGTACAGATGGTAGCATTATGCGTAATCGTGCCCAAAATGCTATAGAAATGCGAACTCCAGCAGAAATAATAGAAGAAAAAATCCGCATGATGACTACTGATCCTGCCAGAGTAAAAAGAACCGACCCTGGCAATCCTGAAAAGTGTCCTGTATGGAAGCTACATTATGAATATACGCCAGAAGAAACTAGGCAACTGCTGGAATTAGGATGTTTGTCTGCAACTGTAGGTTGCCTAGAGTGTAAGCAAAAACTAAGTAGCAACATTATCAGTGAACAACAAGAAATCATTAAGCGTGCAGAACCTTATTTAGCAGATCAGATGTTAATTCGACGCATTCTTAATGATGGTAATAACAAAGCTAGTAAACTAGTCAGTGAAACATTAACGATGGTAAAAGATGCAATTCGCATTAATTATTAATTAATACTAAGGAAATTATTTATGTCAATTATTATTCATAATAGTGATGAAATTAATACAATGCGTGAGTCGTGTCGTCTTGCTGCTGAAGTATTGGATTTTATTGCTCCATATGTAAAACCAGGAGTCACAACATTAGAATTAGACAAGCTATGTCATGATTATATTGTTAATGAGCAAAAAGCATATCCTTCACCTTTAAATTATCAACCAGATCCAAATGGTAGACCGTATCCAAACTCAATTTGCACCTCAGTGAACAGTGAAATATGTCATGGTATTCCAAACGATAAACCACTAAAAAATGGCGATATTATTAATCTTGATATAACTGTTTATAAAAATGGTTTTCATGGTGATACTTCTCGTACCTTTTTAGTAGGAGATAAAGTAACCAGTCACGCCAAAAGATTAGTGCAAGTTACCTATGAATGTATGTGGTTAGGAATCATGCAAGTTAAACCAGGTAATTATCTTGGAGATATTGGACATGCTATTCAAACTCACGCAGAAAAGAATGCATATAGCGTAGTAGAAGAATTCTGCGGACATGGTATTGGACGAACATTCCACGCCGAACCACAAGTATTACACTATGGTAAACCAAAAACAGGACCAAAACTTCAAGCTGGTATGATATTTACCATTGAGCCAATGATTAATCAGGGTAAACGACATATACGCTTTGCTAATAATGGTTGGACAGCTATAACTAAAGATCGCAGCCTATCAGCGCAATTTGAACATACCGTAGTAGTAACTGACACTGGATACGAAGTTCTTACAGTTTCACCCAACATGCCACAAATCCCTGATTTCGTGAAATAGCTCAAGGAAATATAACTATGTTAAATTATAATGGATTAAGTCAGCGTTTACTTGCTGCTGACTATGCTGTCCGTGGACGCATCGTAACTCGTGCACAGGAACTAGAAAAGCAGGGACGTAAAATTACCTATTGTAATATTGGTAACCCACATAATTTCAAGCAGAAACCAATGACTTATGTCAGAGAGGTATTAAGTTTACTTGAATACCCAGATCTATTAAATAAAAATATCGACAATCTATTTCATAGCGACTCAATTAAAAGGGCCAAATATGTATTAGAACAAATCCCTGAAGGCGTTGGTGCATATTCAGCTAGTGCTGGTGTTGGTTTTGTGCGTGAAGCAATAGCTAAATTTATCACTCGCCGCGATAACGTACCTGCCAATCCAGAACGTATCATTTTAACTGATGGAGCAAGTAAGGCCGCACAAACCGTAATTCACGCAATTATCAAGAATCCAAATGATGGAATTATGTTACCAATTCCACAGTACCCAATGTATAGCGCATCGTTGACACTTGCTGGAGGATTGAGTATCGGTTATTATTTAGATGAAGAAAATCATTGGCAATTAAATGAAGATATCTTATTAGATAGCTATAATACAGCTAAACTGAATAAATTAAATCCTGTCGCAATCACGGTAATTAATCCAGGAAATCCAACTGGCGCAGTATTATCTTACGAAAATATCAAGATGATTATTAATTTTGCACGTAAATATAATATGGCAATATTAGCGGATGAAGTATATCAGGAAAATATTTATACTAAGAATGCAGCGTTTCATTCATTTGCTAAAGTTATGCATGATATGAAAGTGGATGATGTAACACTCTTTAGTTTTCATTCAATGTCAAAAGGATACTTTGGTGAATGTGGACATCGCTCAGGATATCTAGAAATTCGCAATCTCCCTGATGATGTATTCGCCCAGTTTGTAAAATTCCAATCAATCAACTTATGCGCAAATGTAGTTGGACAGGTTGCTACTTATCTTATGGTAACCCCTCCAACACCAGAAGATGATAGCTACACCCAGTACATTAATGAAAAAAATTGTATCCTAGACGACTTACGTGAAAAATCAATTATACTAGGTAATGAGTTAAACAAGATTGATGGCATTAGCGTTAACATCCCAGAAGGTGCTATGTATGCATTTGTGAAAATTCAATTACCTGAAATAATGAAATATCAATCTGTTGATGTTGCATTAGATGAAATTTATTGTATGGAGCTATTAGAAAAGACTGGAATTTGTGTTGTGCCAGGATCTGGCTTTGGACAAATGCCAAATACTTTACATTTCAGAACAACATTTTTGCCTCCTAAAGAACAAATTCTTGAATTTGTCCATGCTTTAAAACTATTCCATCAAGAATATACTTGTCAAGAAAAACGTATATAACAACTGTCAAAAGCAATGTTTTTTTTAAAACGTTGCTTTTTATCTACACAAAAACTAAAAAGTTACCCCTTTTTCCCTCATTTAGTTGACCTTAACAAAAGCAACAGGTTACAATATCGGTGTTAGAGACAAACAAACTTTCTTAAAGGAAATTAATATTATGAAAAAAATTCTTGCTGTATTATTAGCTACATCATCAGTTGCGGTTTTTGCTGACACTTTCCAAGATTTCAATAACAATATTTATGCTCAGTATCAGTATACTAATTTTTCAACTCCAATGCCAAACGGTAATAGCGTTAGTACATATTACAATGGCTGGGGTGTTGGTGGTACGTTCCAGACTAAAAACGACATCTGGGTAAATGCTAGTGCAACTGCTGGTTCTTTAGGTGCTAGCGACGTTAACCAAAATGGTAGCCAAATGAGCATCCGTGCCGGTTATGCATTCCAATTCTTTGGTAACGAAGATAGCGGTTTCCAAATTATTCCTTACGCTTCATTCAGCGCAATGAACGTTGCAACAGTTGATTTTGGTTCTGACACTATGGGTGTTACCCCTGCTTATACTTATGGTTTAGGCGTACAACCTGAATACCGCTTATTAAATTCACTTAAAGTTTCTTTAGGTTTAGGTTTGGCTGGTACACAGTTTAATGGCACACAAAATTTTGCATATTCAGTTACTCCAGAAGTACAATATGACATTGCTAAAACTGTTATGTTAAGCGTTGGTTATACTTACTCTAACTCTTTCAATGCTCAAGACAATGTTTATGGTGCTAACGGTGCTAACACTGTTACTGCTAAAGTTGGTTACTTATTCTAATCAAATATATAGCAACAAAAAGCGAACCTCAATGGTTCGCTTTTTTATTTGCTCAAACAAAAACATCAAAAATACCAATATAAAACAACCCATTACACCACAGCACTTGACAAAAAACAAAAAAAATGCTATAATAAATATATTGCTAATTTATTTCATATCAGGTTAATACCCCTAAAGGATAAAAATATATGATACAACTATATTCAGATTCTCGTTGCCCATTCTCACATCGCATTCGTATAATTCTCAATGAAAAAGATATGGATTTTAAAATCTTAGATGTTAATATAAATGCACGTCAAGATCTAATGCAACTAACGCCATATAATGAAACACCAGTTTTAGTTGATGACATTGATAAAAATAATAAGAAACGTGACTTAATTCTAACTGATACAAATATTATTGCAGAATACATTGATGAACGCTTCCCCCATCCACAATTAATGCCAATTGAGCCATCAGAAAAGGCTCGAATGAGAATGGCAATTCATAAGTTAGAACATGATTTATTCAATCACATAAGATTTCTAGATAATAATTTAGCAACAAAAGAAGCTAAAGTTAAAAAAGAATTAGATAAAATTCGTAAATTAATTAGTAGTTGTTTAGATGAAATTGCAGAATTATTTGCTAGCAATAAAAAAATGGAATTTTTTGCTAGTAATTCATTCTCATTATTGGATGTATCGTTATTGCCTATCTTATGGCGCCTATCATATTATGAAATTGAAGTTAAAAAAACTTGGGGTGCTATGATGAAATATGCTGAATCACAATTCGATCGCCCGAGTTTTCTAGCATCATTGACAGCTGTTGAACGCAGCATGAAACAGTAAGGTAGCACATGAAAAGCCAAAAACCATATCTGATACGTGCAATCTATGAATGGTGTACTGATAATGAATTTACGCCATATTTGATGACCTTCGTGGATAGCAACACGATAGTACCAAAGCAATTTGTACAAGATAATAAAATTGTTCTAAATATTGCTTTTGGAGCGACTAAAAATTTACTAATTGATAATGAATGGATTACATTTCAAGCAAGCTTTTCAGGATCTATTATGGACATCGCGGTACCAATTGCAAATGTCTTAGCATTGTTTGCCAAAGAAAATGGTCAAGGAATGCAGTTTGAACTAGAGAATTATACACCATCAACACCAACAGATGATAAACCATCGACTGGTGGTTTAAAATTAGTGAAATAATTGTGATGCATATCTTAGATCTATCAGGTATGATGTGCCCAATTCCAGTGCTAAAAACGAAAAAATTTTTAGCACCACTAATATCAGGTGAAAAAGTAACTATTATCACCACTGATCCTGATTCATTACAAGACCTGAAAGATTTTTGTCACAAAACAGGTAACTATCTTGAATCACAAACGCGATCATCAGATAAGATTATAACCATAATTGTACGACGATAATTAAAATAAAGGATAAATAAATCATGACAGAAAACATGATCAATCAAACAGAAGTTATTGATGAGAATCGCTTAATCGCAGAGCGTCGTCAAAAGCTTACCAAATTAAGAGAAGAAGCCAATCCATACCCTAATGATTTTAAACCCCAAGATTATTCACAACCATTGCATGTAGCGTATGACCAATTTACTAAAGAAGAATTAGCTGAGAAACAAATTGGTGCTAAAGTAGCTGGACGCATGATGTTAAAACGTATCATGGGTAAAGCATCATTTGCCACGTTAGCAGATGCTAAAGGGCGTATTCAAGCATATATTAGCAAAGAAAAAATTGGTGAAACTGCGTACGATGCATTTAAACATTGTGACATGGGTGATATTCTGGGTATTACTGGTACACTAATGAAAACTAAAACAGGTGAACTTAGCATCGATGCAACTGAAGTTAGACTAATTAGTAAAAATATTCGCCCATTACCCGAAAAGTTCCATGGTCTAAGCGACATGGAACAACGTTATCGTCAGCGTTATTTAGATTTAATTATCAATGATACTTCACGTAACGTGTTCATCAAACGTTCACAAATTATTCAGACAATCCGCGAAGCATTAGTGCAACAAGATTATCTTGAAGTAGAAACTCCTATGATGCACCCAATCCCGGGTGGTGCAACGGCAAAACCATTCGTAACGCATCATAATGCACTTGACATGCCATTATATCTACGAATAGCCCCAGAATTATATTTAAAACGCCTAATTGTTGGCGGCTTAAATCGTGTATTTGAGATCAACCGTAGTTTCCGTAATGAAGGTTTATCGGCACGCCACAATCCAGAATTTACAATGATTGAATTGTATGAAAGCTATGCTGACTATAAACGCATGATGGAAATAACAGAAGATTTGATTAGAAGTAGTGCAATTAAAGCTCTTGGTACTCTAGTTTTCAATTATCAAGGTAAAGAAGTTAATCTTGAACAGGCATTTGATCGTTTGACAATTTGTGAAGCTATTTTAAAATATAACCCACAAATTAGCCAAGAACAACTTAATGATGTTAACTTTTTACAAACAGAGTTACAACGTCTAACCCGTAAGGCAGTAACTACTGATAGTATCCCAGTTTTACAGCTACAATTATTTGAAGAAAATACCGAGCATTTATTGTGGAATCCAACCTTTATCTTAGATCATCCATTAGAGACATCTCCATTGGCGCGTCAATCAGATGAAAATCCACAATTAACCGAGCGTTTTGAATTATTTGTTGTTGGACGTGAATTAGCGAATGGCTATTCAGAGTTGAATGATCCTGAAGACCAAGCAGCTCGCTTTAAACAGCAAGTAGCACAAAAAGATGCTGGTGATGAAGAAGCAATGCATTACGATGCTGATTATATTCGTGCTTTGGAGTACGGTATGCCACCAACTGGTGGTCTTGGTATTGGAATTGACCGTTTAGTAATGTTACTAACAGATTCTGCATCTATTCGTGATGTAATATTATTCCCGCACATGCGCCCTGAATAATCAGAAATCCCTTACTTAAACCGTAAGGGATTTTTTATTACCTAAATTATTGCACTGCAAATAGCAATATCTAAGCAAATACTATATAATCTTATGACTATTTTAACAGTGTCATAGTAACGTGAACTAAAACTGTGGTGGTAATTTTTCAACATGGAGGAATCATGGCTGGTGGAAATTTTAATATTGTGAGCAACAAAACTCATTCAGCAAACGGTGAATATAAAAAAATTGTTTATTGGGTGTGCATTGTTGCCGCATTAGGTGGTTTGTTATTTGGTTTAGACCAAGGGTTTATTGCAAACTCGCTAGAAACAATTGATAAAGTTTATCAATTAGGTGTTGAAGGCGGTGAAAAATATGCTGCAGTCTTGGCAACTGGAGGCGTAATAGGTGCATTACTCTCTGGATTATTTGCGCGGTTCCTTGGACGTAAACGTAGTTTAGTATTTGCAGGATTTTTATTTAGCGCTCTATCCGTATGGTCTGCATTATTGCCTCCAATTGAGATTCTGACTGCATGTCGTTTTGGTTTAGGATTTGCAGTAGGGATTGCATCTTTTATAGTACCTCTTTACCTATCAGAAACTGCACCTGCTGGTATCCGTGGTTCAATGGGGTCATTATTTCAGTTGATGATTACTATTGGGATTTTTTTGATTGCGGCTACGAATGTTTTCATTGCACGGGCATTTCATGATCCACAAACGGCATTACCAATTATGTTTCTAGTCATAGCTGTATTTTCACTAGTGATGTTCTTTGGTAGTTTTGTATTGCCTGAAAGTCCACGTTGGTTAATGTTAAAAGGACGTCGCGAACAAGCTAGCGTAGTATTGAGTAAAGTATTAAATACACAAGAGGAAGTAAAAAGCGAATTAGACGATATCGAGAATGCGATAAAAAGTGATAAAGGTGCTGGCATTGGTATTATTTTTAAAGGCTACTTCTTTAAAGTATTGTTAATGGGTGTGGTTCTTCAAATGTTCCAACAACTAGTTGGTATTAACATGATGATTTACTATGCACCAACAATTTTTGGTTATGCAGGGATGAAAGGCATCCTCGCGATGATGACCGTACCAACTGTAAATATGTTATTTACTTTCCCTGCAATTCGTCTAGTTGAAAAATGGGGACGCAAAAAGTTATTATATGTCGGTTCAATAGTAATGTTGGTGACTATGGTTGCGGCAGGTTTGGCATTTGCTAGTATCGGTGGGGTTAGTGATCCTAGTCAAATAGGTGGTTTACCTAAAGCGGTGTTATTGGTATCGGTGATTGTATACATTTTCGGCTTTGCTGTATCATGGGGTCCTGTTGCATGGATTATTTGTTCTGAAGTGTTTCCACTGGAAGGTCGTGAAGTTGGTATGACTATCACCACGATGGTAAACTGGACTTTTGCAGGACTAGTTATGGGTAATGCATTGTCAATTATGCGTCACTATGGTAACTCATCAATCTTCTTTGTGTTTGCTGGATTCTGCGTTTTATCAATGTTATTCCTAAAATTATTTGTACCTGAAACTAAAGGCACAACTTTAGAACACATTGAAGCAAATCTTAAAGATGGAAAACCATTGCGCCAAATTGGTAATCATTAATTAGTCATAAAATTAGCTCTAGATAACTAGAGCTAATTTTATTTTATCTGAGCTATATTGCCCGTTAGCATTCACTACGTGTCATAATATCCAGAATTACTTCATCAGTTTCTTTCATACCTTTTTGTGCCAATTCACCAATATTACGAATAGTTGCCTCAACGTCACCTGCAACAATGCCATCACCATCAGCAACAACATTACCATTTGCAGCCATCGCAATTCCATCATATGCAGCGTAAGTACCATTGGCAATTTTCACCGCACAAGATGAATTAGCACCATCGCATAATACACCAGAAACACCTGCTAGAGTATTAATAATAGCATTTGCAACTGTATCATAATCAAAGTCATTAAGTAAGCCAATAGCGCCTGCTACACCACCAGCAGCACACATCGGTCCACAATAAGCTGACAAGCGCCCAATGCGCGATTTAATATGTACTGTAGCTAGATGAGAGAAAAATAATGCACGATAGAGTTCCTCGTCTGATTTATTGCGTTCACGCGCATATAAAACTACTGGTAACGATGCAGTTAAACCAACATTACCACTACCAGCTGTTGTCATTACAGGCATTGGGCTTCCACCCATACGTGCATCACTACCAGCGGCTGCTAAACTAGCCGCACGATTCCTAACATCGGCACCATAGAAACCACTTTCGATATTTTGTTGAATACTTTTACCAATCCGAACACCATAATCATGGTTCAGACCTTCATTGGCTATTGCCATATTACATTCAATAACTCGGTCAAAGAGTTTTTTCACTCGACTGACATCAAGTGTTTTTGCCAAATCATAAATTTTGCGAATCGAGAGAATCATCGCAGCATCCTCAGGATTACCTGAATCGCTACCTTGCGATTTAAAGATTACATCATCATTTTTAATAATTTCTGTTATGTTGGTATGTGAATGCTTCATCTCCACACTAGCATAATCATTACCAGCAAACACTTTGATTTTAATATATAGTTTAAATTGATTTCCCGCGTTCTGGATATGAACTACATGTTTATCCAAGAATGCACGTACTGCAGTTAATTGTTCAGGATTTACGTTAGAGATAACCATTAATTCTTTACTAGCATCACCTGCAAATGCTCCCATGGCTGCCGATACAGCAATCCCAACCATTCCTCCACTATTCGGGACAATCACACTTTTCACATTTTTGATAATATTACCTGAGACGTAAACACTCATCTTTTCAGGTTTAGTTCCAAGTATTTCGGTAGCTTTTGCTGCAGCATATGCAACTGCGATTGGTTCAGTACAACCTTCAGCAGGAATAATTTCATTATTCAACAACTCAATTATTTTATCTAGTGTCTTATCATCAACTGGCATTTCAAATTCTCCCAAAATATGTTATATCATAATTGCGCTGGTACAGCGCTTGCCTGAAAAATTTCTAAATCAAAATCACGTAGCACTAAAAATAAGTATTCAAAGATCTGTGATTGCGTCTCTTCAAACTCTTCTAAATAAACTTCATTACTAAACGCATAAACTTGTAGTGGTAATCCGTGAGGGGTTGGTGCTAAATAACGCACCAAATTCGGGTACTCATGATTAAGTAAACTGCATTTAGATAAATAATCATTCATATACATTCTAAATAGACTCAAATTAGAAATATTAGTCGCATCATCCATACCATTAGTTAATGATGCAATAAATGGATATTTAGTCCGTAAAAAATGTAGTAGTTGATTATCACAGCGACGAATTGTTTTAACATCAAGATAGATGGCGCGAAAGATTCGTCGTCCACCACTTTGAACCATTGATTGCCAATTATGAATTGCATCGACAGTTAAAGCGAAAGTTGGCATCGAGGTTATGGTATTATCCCAATTTCTAACTTTAATCGTATTTATCGAAATATAAATAACTTCACCATCAACATTATATTTAGGAATATTCACCCAGTCTCCCAATTTCACAATCTGGTTGGCAGTCGCTTGAATGCTTGAGACCAACCCCAAAAATGTATCTTTAAAAATCAGAATAACAAAGGCAGAAATCGCCCCTATCCCTGTTAACATCGTTAACGGAGATTTATTTAATGCCATGGAAATATATAATAAAATTGCGACGCACCAAATCGCAAACTGTGCCATTTTTATATAACCATAGATGGGATATTCATGGGATGAATCAAACCTACGTTCATAATAAAGATTAAATGCATTAATTGCCCGTGTTAATGACCATGTTGCAATTAAATAATAAACTAGATACGCGATGTGTAACAAAAAATTAGCAAACCATACGGTATAAACATCATCACCCTTAAAACTAACAAAAGCACTACCAATATCAAAAACAATCGCAAAGCTAAATAAAGATAACACATTAAAAATACGCGTTTCAGCAAGTGCCGATAAAAATAAATTATTGGTTTTAAGCATCAAGCGATTCAATAATTTAATCAGTACATTGCGTAAAATTAAATCAATTATCACAGATGCAACTAAAAAACTTACTGTTATAATAATCAAACTCATCATAGTTTGCGTGCCATGATCGGTCACACCTGACAAAATTGTATCTTTTAGCAAGGCGTGGAAACTAATTTTCATTGAAGAACTTACTCTTTTATAAATTTATTTAATTATTTGTATAATGTTAATATTACGCTAGACACCGATTATACCAGACAATAAAATACCTAGTTATAACAATTAACAATGTTTAAAATAGGTGTTTAGATTTAACTTTCCTCTGTATAATTTTTTACTCTCGACTTATTTTTAGGATAATATTTATGACTACAACAGTCAAACCTGATTTAAAGTTAACCACCCAAGAAAAAAAGATTGTTGGTTTATCTGCTCTTGGTGGAATGCTCGAATTTTATGATTTTATAATCTATGGAATTTTTTCGGTTTATTTTGCTCATCAATTTTTTCCGAGTGAAAATGAATTGCTTTCAGTTATTGAAAGTTACGTAGTTTTTATCTTAGGTTATATTGCCCGTCCAATAGGTGGAATTATCTTTAGCCATGTTGGTGATGAGCATGGGCGCAAAAAAGTACTTATTATTACAATTATATTAATGGGTATATCATCATTAGGAATTGGTCTTCTACCTACTTATGCACAAATAGGCTGGGTTGCACCATTAGGATTACTTAGTTTGCGCCTTCTCCAAGGCTTGGCATTAGGGGGTGAGCTACCTAGTACTTATGTTTATATTAGTGAGACCATGACCCAAAAACGAGGTAGCGGATTTGGTATTACTATGACTGGGGTGAATTCGGGGCTACTTCTGGGAATGATTGTAAATCAGATTCTTAAACCTGAGTCCTCACTTTTTTATTTTTGCTGAAAGTGAGAATAATAGATCTTTAACAAATAAGTAATTAAAAAATAAAAAAGGCATAAGTCCT
>RXKA01000147.1 GCA_003962985.1 Pseudomonadota bacterium
TTATGGGTAGATTTCAAACCTCCATTACTTGCCACAGAGCTCTTCACAACAGTTACTTCTGGGGCTGGTAATTTATTACTATTAGCTAGCTGCGATAAACCTAACTCACCAAAATAAAGTTTATTAATATCATCACTATAAATATCTTGGTTTGCTCTTAATGAATTAGACAATGACATTTTAAATACTGAACTACCTTTTTTATCACCAATTTTACTCACATCTCCTAAAAAAGGATCATGAGCACCATATGGATTCAGAGATGGGTCAATACGCATCCAAGGGGTAGTTACTTTAGACAAATTTATTGTCAATAAAGAATTTGTGTCATTATTACCTTTTTGTTTAAATTTTAACTGCGAAATAGAAGCTACCGAATCATTAGATCCATCATTTAATACCTCAGTATTGGCTTCTATCTTATTATCATGCGTTGCATTCCACTTAGCTGCATCTGCATCGGTAACCTCAGCAACACTTAACTGCACAATACCAGTGTTAAATGTACCATAACCAGGTTCATTATACGTCCATTCAAGTAGTGGCTGGAATACAAACCAATCAACAGCCAAGAATGCCAAATTAGTAAATCCCATTACAATATCGTTTACTGTTCTATAATTTTTAAGCTTTGTAGCTCCTCTAACTGGTTGCTTAATCTTCTCTAAAGACGATGCTACTCTAGCATCCTTAAACACTTCAAATTCAGCATACTGCGCTCTTTGGTTATGAATTATACTTCTTTCATGCATAAGATCTTCGAGATGACGTATTTTAGGGAAAGTTTGTGGATCAGCTTCGTGTAGTATATCTGTTTTTCTCACAATAGTAGACCAATTTTCAGAAGTAAATCCTTCCAAACCACCAGGATATTTTGCACCCAAATCTTCTAAGCCATATCTACTCCAGTTAAAATTAGGATTAGCGCCTCTACCCATTGAGAAGACACGACCATCATTATCTATAATGTTTAACATAGTCTTAGTGCCATTCTCAGACCACGCTGCGTTATTCTTGGTTAACCTAAAATTCTTAATAAATTTAATCTTATCTTCTTGAGTATAGCCTTTGCTTGAATCTATAAGAACATTAGTTGTATCAAAGAATTTGTCAAGTTCCTGAAGATGAACGGCTGCTTCTTCAAAATTTTTTGCTCTTAGTGCACTCAAGTATAGCGCGCGAGATGTATTATATGTCTTAGCTGCAGATAGAAATAACTCTTCAGTAACTGCATCAGCATACATAGCATATAAAGTTTGCTCTGATATACCATACCGTAGAGCCAATTTATACCACGCTGCGGTGGTTGCAGCTCCAGTTACAATATCATTCGTGATTCTTTCACCCCATTTAAGGTTAAAATCAAATTGAGTCGCTCTTTTCTTAGCATCATCAACAGGGCGATGCATATCATTAAATACCGCAGAATAAGTATTAAATACTCGAACATCATTCACCATTTTGAAATACATATTTTCACCACGTGATGCATCATAAATACTAAAATAACATTGCTCGTTGTTAGCATGCAACTCGCGGTATGCTCCAGTACCAAATTTGAATTGATATTTCTCTAAAGATTCGGGTTTATACACTCCTTCTCCTAGAGGATCTAAAAGATTTTTTTTAGGATCATTATCTAAAAAATAAACACCAGTCTTGTAACCAGCAGGAATTACAGATTCAAATTGAGTACTGAACTGTACTACATCACCATCGCACCCTAAAAACCTAACATCCTGACCTGTTCCATTTTGAATGGCAAATCTAATATCTGAATTATAGCCCTTACCATCACTACCAGTGATCGCTGCCCATAAGTTTTTTTCATCATTTACATCTTTTAAATTTTGTGCCGACTTAGCTGTAGTTGTTGAATTAGCTGCTGTAGATTTATTATCAGCATTTTCACCGACACACCCAACTAACATTACACTGCCACATATTCCAGCTAAGGTAAATTTTAGCTTATTTATATTAAATACTTTCATTACTTATTTTCCTTATTGACTTTATTGAGATTTTAATTTAAAACACTTTTCATCTAAAGTGTTTTTCTTCTTAGATTTATATATAAAATAAACCAAATTATTTCTTGAATTTTTTATCTTTAACAAGATAAATACTCCAAATACATGGTTTAATTTTTTAATGACGAGATTATAATTCTTGCCAAATAAAAAAATTGTCCACTTTTGTTTCACTTTTATGCATAACCTCTTTTTAAGAGTATCATCGTTGCATATCTGTTACTAATGAACTAGATTATGAATTATTATCTTTTAATCTATTGTATAATCAGTAATATAAATGATATTACCTATTATATAAATCCGATATTAATGTTGATTATTCAAAGTAAGATAAACCTTACTTATATCGATTAAATAATAAACTGGTTTAATCACAGATTAAACAAAAGGCAGGCAGAATGAAGATTCTTCGGAATTATGCGAGTAGAAGTCCGCTAAGGATAAGTAACGAACTAAACGCGCTAGG
>RXKA01000188.1 GCA_003962985.1 Pseudomonadota bacterium
GCATCACACCTGCAGTTCCCTCAGGACGCATAGTTAACTCATCACCATTCAAGCTATCAGTAAAACTATACATTTCCTTTTCAACAATATCAGTCACTTCACCGATTGAACGACGAAATAATCCAGTAGTTTCTAAAATCGGTGTTCTAATATTTTCATAACCATATTGTGATAACCATTCCGCTAGTTTATGTTCTAGCCACAACCATTTATACGACTCACTAGGCAGAAGATCATTCATCCCCTTTACGCCAACAAGTTTTTTTGCCATCCCAAACTCTCTAAAATATATTGAATAACAATTGATCTAACGTGTATATTTTTCACGAACATAATTTTCAACAATCAGTTGAAACTCTTCGGCAATATTGTCACCTTTCAAGGTAACATTTTTTTCGCCATCAATGAATACAGGTGCAACTGGTGACTCATCTCTTCCCGGTAGACTAATTCCAATATTAGCTAATTTTGATTCACCAGGTCCATTAACAACACAACCCATTACCGCAACTTTCATATCCTCAACACCAGGATACTGTGTTTTCCAAATTGGCATTTGCTCGCGTAAGAAAGACTGAATTTTTTCAGCTAACTTCTGAAAATAATCACTTGAGGTTCGCCCACAACCAGGACAAGCCGTTACTGCAGGTACAAATGAGCGTAGTCCCAAAGACTGTAAAATTTCTTGTGCTACCACTACTTCTTGTGTTCGACTTTCTCCAGGACGCGGAGTCAACGAAACTCGAATCGTATCACCGATTCCTGATTGGAGAATTAATGACAATGCTGCAGTTGATGCTACAATACCTTTTGCTCCCATACCTGCTTCCGTAAGACCTAAATGTAGAGGAAAATCACAGCGCCCTGCTAGATCATCATAAACTTTCACGAGGTCTTGCACGTGACTAACCTTACACGATAACAAAATTTGGTTGCTTGGTAATCCTAATTCAATTGCTTTATCAGCACTTTGCAAAGCCGACTCAACTAACGCATTACGCATCACTTCATCTAATTCAAGCGGTTTGGCTAATCGAGCATTACTGTCCAACATCGCTGCAAGCAATTCTTGGTCTAACGACCCCCAATTCACGCCAATCCGCACTGGTTTCCCATATTCTTTGGCTGTGTTAATCATATATGCAAATTGTTCGTCTCGACGGCTACCTTTACCTACATTACCAGGGTTAATTCGATATTTGTCTAGTAATAAGGCACAGTCTGGATTTGCGGCTAAAATCTTATGTCCATTGAAATGAAAATCACCAACCAAAGGTACATCAATACCAATATCTTCTAGGCGTTGCTTAATTTCACGAATTTTAGCACCTGCTTCAATAGTATTCACGGTAATACGTACTACTTCTGAGCCTGCACGTGCTAAATCAGCAATTTGAATCGCAGTAGCTAATGCATCCTCAGTATCAGTATTTGTCATTGACTGAACAACTATTGGATAATCACTACCAACATATACATTTCCAACCTTAACGGTTTGAGTTTTACGTCTTATTCTCATTCCTACCTCACTTTTAACCACGGTTAACGCGGATCAATATATAATTTCATACCGGTAATTATTTGTGCTGAATGCATTTTATTATAATTTTCTAGTTGTCGGACTGTCAAATTATATTTACGACTAATTGAATATGCTGTCATCCCTTGTAGGACAACTAGATAGCGACGACCACTTGCATCCTGTTTAATCTCGCTATCTGTTGAATTATTTACATCTATAACTGGTTTAGGAGTAGCATTAAGCACAACATTATTAGACTCAGATGCCGTATTTGGCACGGCAGTATTAGTTACCACCAAAGGTGCTGGTTTAGCATAATTTTTATTTGAGAAGCCATAACTTAAAGCACTTGGTTGTCCATATTTGAGGATACATTGTTGCGCTTCAGATGAGTTTCCATAATTATCAACTAGCACTTTTGCTATTGTATTACGATAACTTGTATATTCACGATCACGAACTACATCAGTACCATTATCTAACAACGCCTGTAAAATCTGGATGTGTAGCCACAATGATTCTGGTGTTTGCGTATCGTTGTACTTATCAATATAATATTTGGCAAGCAAATAATGTTTTTGTTCGTATTGCAATTTAGCTAAAGCCAGAAAACTATCGGCAGGCGCATTTTTATACATCAATGACTGCATAAAATCAGCATTGGCTTCTGTATATAGTTTTTGTTTATTATAGCATTGACCACGATTATAGTAGCCAATTTCTGGGGTAAAGTATAATGGATCATTTAACGCAATAGCAAACTTATCCATTGCCTCATCATAACGTTTTTGACTACACAGAAATGAGGCATAATTAACGTAAGCATCAGGATATTCTTTACGTAAGCTTATTGACTTTTTGAAGTCATTTTCCGCCGCGTTTGGTTTATTTAACTGCTGATAAATCATTGCCCGTACCATAAATGCACGAGCGTTACTACTATTTGCATCCACTGCCAAATTTACACGATCTAATGCTACCTGTGGTGCATTATGCTTTTG
>RXKA01000195.1 GCA_003962985.1 Pseudomonadota bacterium
ACCTAGCAAAATCACAGAACCACTTGCCAACCCACCACCCAAAACCCGATCCAATTCACCAATACCAGTATTTTGACGCCTAACATCTTGTGCAGTAATTTGGTCTAATGTAACTATTGCAGATTGTTGGTTTAAAGCGTTAAAACGATTATTAACTGATGGCTTACTAATTTGCTGTTCTACAGTTTCAATTAAACTATTCCATAATCCACAACCATTGCATTTACCTTGCCATTTGGGATGTTTTTCACCACACTCACTACATTCAAAAACAATTTTTTCTTTTGCCATAATTTGCTTACTTATTCTATTATCTTTATTTCGTTACTATATTTTAGCATAAATAGGATAGTAAAAAACATATACAAATATTACAGGTAATTAAATAATCATTCTTAGTTAGTGAATTTCAAAGCAATATTTATTAGTTATAAAACTTTGGATGAGCATTATATATAAACTAATTCAATAATATTTCTAGTTTTCGATTTTATTTATGCCTAATAAGTACATAAATTAAAGTTGCCATATAAATTATGATAAAAGAAAACTGATTAATAAAAGCACAAAATCTAACTACAAATTATGAGATAATAGCAAACTAACACAAAAACGAGGATACAATAATGAAAAAAATTGCAGTCACACTAGCAGGTTGTGGACGAATGGATGGTTCAGAAATCCATGAATCAGTGCTAACTTTATTATCTATTCAGCAGGCTGGTGCTAGCTATCAATGCTTTAGTTTAGATCTTCCACAACACCAAGTTGTGAATCATTTAAACAATGAAGCAACAACAGAAACAAGAAATATGCTTGAAGAATCTGCCCGAATTGCACGTGGTGATGTACTAGATCTTACGCAAATTAATATTGACGATTATGATGGGTTAATCATACCAGGTGGCAATGGAATTGCTGCGAATTTATTTACATTAGCTCAAGATGGTGGTGATTACAGTGTTAATCAGACGGTCGCAAGTGTGGCGCGCCAATTTACTATAGCCAATAAACCTGTTGGATTTATTTGCATTGCACCGGTGATGATACCCGCCATCTATGATTTCCCAGTGCACATGACTATCGGTACCGATGTTGAAACAGCGAAATTAGTTACTGCTCGTGGCGCAATTCATCATAATTGTAATGTTAATGAAATTTGTATTGATGAAGAACATAAAATTGTAACTACCCCAGCCTATATGTTAGCAACTTCAATCGCCAGTGCATATAGTGGAATTAGTAAATTATGCTTTGAAGTTTTAAAATTAAGCTAGGTTTATTTTAAACCAAATAAATCGGCTCCACATATTGTAGAGCCGTACAGTAAATTATCCACCGACAACTAAACCACCATCAAGGCGAATGGTAGGCTGCCCGACTCCAACAGGTACTGATTGACCATCTTTGCCACAGACACCAACACCGCTATCTAATGCTAAATCATTACCAATCATGGTTACATGTTGTAAACACTCTGGACCACTACCGACTAATGCACACCCCTTCACTGGATAACTAAGTTTACCATCTTCAATCACCCATGCAACTGATGCATTAAAAACAAATTGTCCAGAAGTGATATCAACTTGACCACCTTCAAAATTCTCCGCATAAAGCCCATATTTGACAGAAGAAATAATTTCATCGGGATGATGATTACCTGCAAGCATAAAGGTATTCGTCATACGCGGAATAGGATTACTTGCAAATGACTCACGACGACCATTACCCGTTGATACAGTATTCATTAATCGTGCATTTAATTCATCAAACATATACCCCTTGAGAATACCATCCTCAATGAGTACAGTGCGCCCTGTTGAATTGCCTTCGTCATCTATATTTAATGAACCTCGGCGATCAGATAAAGCACCATCATCAACAATAGTAACGCCTTTGCTCGCAACTTGTTGCCCGATTTTGCCACTAAATGCTGAGCTACCTTTACGATTAAAATCACCTTCTAATCCATGCCCAACAGCTTCATGTAAAATCACACCAGCCCAACCATTACCCAAAACCACAGGCATTTCACCACTAGGTGCTGATTTTGCGTCGAGTTTCAAGATAGCTTGATCATAGGCTTTATTAATAAACGTCAATAATAAATCATGCGAGAAATAGTCCAACGCATAACGACCACCGCCACCAGCAGACGCACGTTCTTGTTTACCATCTTTAGACACAATAATGTTGATACTAATATGAATAAGTGGGCGAATATCGTCAAAATGATTTCCGTCACTTCGTACCAAATAAATTTGATCATACTCTAAATTTAGACTAGCAATTACATTTGTGACACCAATTAATTGACGAGCTTGAGTATTAATATATTGCAATAACCCAATTTTATTGCAATTTTCTAAACTAGCAACAGGGTTTATCTCAGTATGTAATTTATTTGAGTGTCTATTAGCTGTAGTATATGGTTTAGCAACGCCTGCTGTGCTTTCTACAAATAGATTGCTAGTTAAGTTATTAATAACGACAGGATCTAATGCGTTGGCA
>RXKA01000028.1 GCA_003962985.1 Pseudomonadota bacterium
GACCCCAACCTTGGCAAGGTTGTGCTCTACCAACTGAGCTACTCCCGCATAAATTTGCAACCTGTCAACTTATTTCATAGTGGAGCGGGAGACGAGACTCGAACTCGCGACCCCAACCTTGGCAAGGTTGTGCTCTACCAACTGAGCTACTCCCGCACTACTTCATTTCGTTGAGGTAGGTATTATGCCATTATTAATGCCAAGTTGTCAAAGCTTTTTTGCAAAAAATTCTAATTATTTTATCAAATTTTACCTAAGTTACTAATTTATATATTGTCATTATTTAAAAATAGATCGCCAAATTAATTGTAAAATGCGTCTAAAGTTAATTTTATCACGATAACTTGAACTACCACTAAAGACACTCATAAACCCTTTTACGGCACTAGGTTTAGAAATCATTGGTAAAATCTTCGCCAAATTATTATTTAAGAAGTAAGCCATAATCCGTGCATAGTAAAAATCACGCCCAATTTCTTTATCAAAAGCTAGATCATAATTTGCGAGAGATTTTTTAACTCGATTCTCGCGAATACAATAAGCAATTACTTTTGCCGCTAAATAGCCACTTTTAATAGCAGGACGAATTCCTTCAGCCGTCAATGGATCAACACAACCGGCAATCTCACCAATCAAAATTACATTATCGTGCACTAATTTTTGTCGTCCAGAATAAAGCAAAATGGGATGACCATGTAAATATTGTTTATCCAATTTGTCAACGGAAAACTGCTGAGAATACTTACCTAAGCGCTCAGGTAGCCCTACATTGCCCTTTGCTCTACCCTTTAAAAAACCACCGATCCCAAGTGACATACCATCTGATTTAGGGAAATTCCACGCATAACCACTATCATTATAATCAAAATCAATATATAACTTACCATCTAGATGACTGGTATAATGTTCATACTCCAATGCTGCCAAAACAGTATTTTTAGCACTCATGCCTAGCTTCTTGGCTAATTTACCACGCCCACCCTCGGCAATAACTACTACTTTAGCAGAAAATTCTCCATGGTCTTTTGTTACTACGGTACTTTGTTCTGGTAAACGAATAATATTAACCACCTCACAATTAGCCATAAACTGCACATCTTTAGCAATGGCTTTGTCTAATAGAAATTTATCAAACTTCTCACGACGCACCATCCACAATGGGAAATCATTACATTCTATATTCTTTTGATTAGCTACCATCACCACGTCTGTACAAATAGAATCAATGCCTCCCTTAACATCAAAATCAAAATAATTCTGTACTTCAGGAGAAACACCACCTCCACATGGTTTATAACGTGGAAACTCCGCCTTATCCAGTAACAGCACGCTAGCATCAGGGTGATAGCGCTTGATGTTATATGCACAACTAGTCCCAGATGGTCCAGCACCAATAATAATTACATCATAATTAGTCATTTATAATCAATTCTTTCATAACTATACCCGCTAAATTTATACCAAACAAGGCTGGTAAATAACTAATTGTTCCATTCGTTGGACGCCCACCATCGGGATCTGCCAATGGCTTTGCAAACGGCACCTCTTCAGAATAAACTACTTTTAACCCTTTACGAATACCATCCTGACGTAGCCGTAACCGAATATTACGCGCCAAAGCACACACTTGCGTTTTACTAATATCAGCAACCTTGACCTTACTAACATCAATACGATTACCCGCCCCCATACTTGAAATTATTTTTATTTTATTACGTAGACAGTATTTAATTAATGCCAATTTTGAATTAATAGTATCGATACAGTCAATAACATAATCAGGTTTATCTGCTAAGAGTTCAGCAAGATTATTTTCTTCAATAAAGACCGGTAACGCATTGAGTTGAATATTTGGATTAATAGCTAAAATACGTGCGGCAAATTCAGCAACTTTACTCTGACCGACATTATTTAAATCAGCAATCAACTGACGATTGATATTGGTAATATCAACCACATCATTATCAATAATAGTTAATTTACCAATTCCAGCACGCGCAATAGCTTCCACCGCATAACCACCTACGCCACCAACTCCTGCAATAAGTACATGGCGATTTGCTAACTTATCAATCGCCGATGAACCAAGCAAAATCTCTGTTCTAAAAAACTGCGGTGCAATCATATTTAAATCAATATTCATACATGAAATACCATTAAGCTAATAATTAAACTACAAATATAAAGAATCGCATTAACAATAAAGTGCTTAACTTTTAGTTGATTACGCACCCCTACGATATGCGAATACATCCAAGCAGTTGCCAATAGTGTTGCAACACAACTAACTGCATGGGCTAACGGCAATGTCCAGTCGGTAAGTAAGATACCCGCAACTGGTAATAACAACCCCTGAAATACCATCGCCCCCGTAATATTACCCATTGCAAGTGTGTCTTTACCTTTACGAATCCACAAAATACTATTCACCTTTTCTGGTAATTCAGTTGCAACAGGTATAAGTACCAATGATAACAGAAAAGCTGGAATACCTAATAATTGCGATGTACCAGTTATACCATTAATAAAAATATGTGCAAAATAAATTAAGCCGATAAAACCAAGCAATGACTGCAATAAGACTGTATATAGATTACTAGGTAGACGTAAATATTTGTGCAATAATAACTCATCTTCGGCTTCTGTAGCATGTCCACTAGCTACCAATCCACGCGAGGCACGCATAGTTAATAAAACATATAATAGATAAGAAGAAACTAGGAGTATAACAATACCGACATCAACTAAGTGGTTTTGATAAAAATTATGACTAAACGCCAATAGGATTGCCATAATATAACCAAAAGCAAAAAATCTTAAATCACGTTTTAAGCCAGTCTTTTCAGGACGTATCATGCCATTCAAACCACGGCTTTTAAAAACTGAAACTGCCATCAGTGCAACAGAAAGTGTTGACAACATTAGTGGTGGCCCCATGATTGCACCAATTCCGATATCATTAGCATCAGTTACATTACCACCAAATAATGCGATTAGCGGAACAATGGTTTCTGGTAACGCCGTACCAACCGCAACAAAGATTGAACCAGTAACGCCATCAGAAATCCCAAGATGTTCACCTAAATGTTCTAGCGCATTACAAAATACCATTGCAGTAAAGAGAATAAAGATTATGCCAATTAAAAGCTCAAAAATACTAATCATTAAAATGTGCCTGTAATAATGGATATAAATGTTCGGTAGCTGGCATTATTGAAAATACCTCATTAAACGCAACTTTAGCTTGTTGAATTAACATCCCGATCCCATTAAATTGTTTTACATCGGGTGTTAATTGCTCCATAGCAGCAAGGAACAGAGTTTGTTTGGCTGTATAAATCATATCGTATGCTATCGCATCGGCAGATATTTGTTTAACCTTTGTAAATAAATCATTGGAAACAACATTTGGAGTTGTGTTAATAATTAACTCATAACACACATCGTCATCATAAGCAGAGACTAAATTAGAACGTTGCTCGAATGTAGCCAAATTATCCCAATTACGCATTAATAAATCAATGCGCGTTGGGTGTTGTGATTCTAATTCGCTCAATACTGAGTGGATAACACTGCCATTACCCAAGATTAGAATATTTTTGCCCCGTAACTGAGCACCACGATGAATCAAATCATCTAATAAACCTACGCCATCAGTGTTATCAGCATAAATTTCACCATTTTTGTTGACTAAAAGATTTGCCGTCAAACATCCTTGGGTACGAATGCCATGGCGATTCGCTAACATAAATGCACGAGATTTGAACGGTGCCGTAATATTTAAAGCTAAATTATTAGCCGCAAAAAATTCTTTAACAACCTGCTCAAAGCCATCTATTTCAGAATGAATTTTGTTATATTCTAAGTCAATATTACAGTCTTTTGCAAATGTCTGCCAAATAAGCGGTGACAGGCTATGCGCAACTGGATTTCCAACAACTGCCAAACGATACATTTCATCTCTTTTCATGTTAAATTTAGGTCTTGATTTTACCATGTTGGCATTAAAATAATGGAGCTAACTATAGAGAAAAACTTGTTAAGATTTGAAAAATTGTTGCAGAGCGTTATTTTTTCGGAGTATAATCACTGCGTCTTGAAAAAGACAAACTTCCTTTAAGCCTCTCTCTTAGCTGTCTCTAACCGAGGGGCTTTCCCATTTTATTACCTAAATGAACTAAAACATAGTACAATTACTGATAAGATTATGTAATTTAGGAACTTTTAATGGCATCTCTTTTCTTAATACCCACATCCTTAAACCCAGAAACGCCATCTGCAGCTTTGCTACCATATGAACAAGATAAAATTAAACATTTACAAAACTTCATTGTAGAAACCGCTAAAACTGGTCGCATGCATCTTAAACAGCTTAGTTTAAATACCCCATTGCAACAATTGAATGTAATGGAATTAAATAAACATAAACATGATTACTCCGCATTAATTAAACCACTACAAGATGGACATGATGTAGGGCTAATTTCTGACTGTGGTTGCCCTGCGGTTGCTGACCCTGGTAGTCGGATTGTTAGTATCGCTCATCAAATGGGATTTAATGTTGTCCCATTAGTTGGACCTAGTTCAATCTTATTGGCACTTATGGCAAGCGGTATGAATGGACAAAATTTTTCTTTTATTGGCTATTTACCAGCGGAGCCAAATCTCCGTAAAACCAAGTTACAAAAGCTAGAACAAGGTATATTAAAAGAAAAAGTTACGTATATTTTCATTGAGGCACCATTTAGGAATCAAAAACTAGCTGAGGCAATCATTGGACAATTAAATCCTGAACTAAAACTATGTCTCGCAATTAATCTTATGACTGAGAATCAACAAATATTAAGTTACTCAATCCAAGAATGGCGACGTAAAAAACTCGACATTGACAAAAAAGAGGTTATTTTTTTAATTGGACAGTAGATTTAAGTTAAAATAGCGGTATACAACTATAATATTTCATTTAATTTGTAAAGAGAATCTTATGAAACAAACTAAAATTATTGCAACTATGGGACCTGCATCATCAAGTGAAGCTATGATTGAAAAATTAATTCACGCGGGTGTTAATGTTTTTCGTTTAAATTTCTCACATGGAACACACGAATTTCATGCTGAGAATATTCAAAAAATTCGCAGTATCTCAAATAAATTATCAACACCAATCGGTATTATGGGTGACTTACAAGGTCCTAAAATCCGCGTTAGCAAATTTGAAAATAATCAAGTTGAATTGGCAAATGGTGCAACAATAACTCTGGACGTTGCTTACACTGGCTTAGGAAATGCTGAAATTGTTGGAGTGGATTACAAAGAATTAGCCAATGATGTAACTACTGGTGATATCTTATTACTTGACGATGGCAAAATAACATTTACAGTGGCTAAGGTTGAAGGACAAAAAATTCACTGCACCGTTACCCAAGGTGGAGTGTTAAAAAGCAATAAAGGTATTAATAAATTAGGCGGTGGATTAACAGCGCCAGCATTAACTGAAAAAGATTTAGAAGATATCAAGTTTATCGCAACACAGAATCTTGATTATGTGGCAGTTTCATTCCCTAAAAGCGCAGATGATATGATTTTTGCACGCCGTAAACTAGTACAAGCAGGCTCGAAAGCACAAATTATTGCTAAAATGGAACGTACTGAAGCAGTATTCCAAAATTTACATAAAATTGTTGAAGCTAGTGATGGTGTAATGGTTGCTCGTGGTGATTTGGCAGTTGAAGTTGGGGAATCATTAGTACCTGGTTTACAAAAAAAATTAGTACGCACTTGCCGCAGATTGCATAAGGTTAGTATTGTAGCTACACAAATGCTTGAATCAATGATTGAAAATCCAGTTGCTACTCGTGCCGAAGTTTCAGATATTGCAAATGCAGTATTAGATGGAACTGACGCCGTGATGTTATCTGCAGAAACAGCAAGCGGTAGTTTCCCACTACAAGCAGTACAAACAATGGCACGTGTATGTACAGAAGCAGAAAAAATGGTTGATCACGATTTAGATAATCAATTCCAACAAGAAAAATTTGCCAACATTCCACAAACAGTAGCAATGTCAGCAATTTTTAGTGCATATCATATTGACGCTAAAGCAATTGTTGCACTAACTACATCAGGTTCAACTGCTCGCTGGATGTCACGAGTAATCAGTGATAAACCAATTTATGCAATTACTGATAATCTGGAAGGTTTGAATGGTATGACATTATATCGTGGCGTACATCCATATTTAATGCCAAATGCATCAACAGATGCGGCTGAACAAGCTCACCTAGCATGTGACTTTTTGAAACGTCAACTAATTCTACAAGATGGCGACACTGTTGTATTAACAATGGGAGATAAAGTCTCTAAAGTTGGTAGTACCAATACTGTAAAAATTGTTACAGTATAAGCACATAAATGAAAACAGGACTCTCAATTAAGTCCTGTTTTTTTAATAGCTTTTAAGAGAACAGAATTTTAATTCTGTTCTTTAATTTATTTTCGACTAATATATAGCCAAGTAGACGATTAGTTCAATTTATACACATTAAAGTATTGGGTTAATTGCTGTTGCTTTTTGCTACTCAATAACGCTTGAACTATGCGCTCTTGTGGAATATTACTAAAGTTACCGATTAGGCGTAAATTATTCATATGTTGTACCTGAGCAATTTTGCTTTGGTTAATCACCAAATAAACAGGTTGCTTATACTTTGCAATATTAACTTCTGAGCTCTCGTTAACACTTATAGTTACGACATCTGCATGAAAACCCAACGTGTTAGTTAATTTATCCGTATCTAACAAATAAACCACGGAATTATCAGGTATAATTTTGGCAATATTATACCCTGCATCATTTTTTTTATACACTACACCATTGATCAGCATCAACAACAGGAAGATACTACACACAGCAAGAGATGGTATGATGACTATACGACTGTCTAAAAGAAACTTAGAATAACGTTTCTTAATAATCCAAAGCAAGAACAATGGAACTATCGCCAACAAAAGCAACCAAGATAAGGAGAAAAAGACTATTATTATCACCAAATTAAGTAGCAATAGTAATATAGCTAACCATAACTGTATTACTCCCAAGTATTTACTATCTGTTTTATCTATAAACCATGCAATTAAAATTGCAGCAAATGGAATAATAATATTAGTATAGTGATCCAATTGGAATTTAGTTGCACTAAACATGATAAATGTCGGTAGGAAAGCTGCCAATAAATAAACTATTTTAGCCCGCTCGTTGGATGAGTAATTTTTAAACTTACGCATCGTAACACCAGTTACAATGATAAATAATAAACTCCATGGCAAAAATGCCCAGAGAAAGGTGTGAACAAAAAACAATGGGTTGCCATGTTGATTGACTATCGGTCCACTATTAAAAAACCTTCCAAATTGGCTCCCCCAAAAAAACCATTTAAGACCAGAAACACCCGTAGTGTCAAATACCACTTTCTCTGGATGCAAATCAAATTGTAAATATAAACAAATAAATTCAGGAAGTGCAAAGAGAAATGAGAGTAAAATCGGCAACCATTGTTGTAGACACAATTTACGGTATTGCTTGGTATAGATTAGATAAATAATTTGACCACTAAAAATAGTCACTAATACAAATAAACCTTTTGTCATTAGCGCTAAACCAGTAAAGAATGCTGTTAGTACCAAATGCTTAACTCTATTTTCAGCATTATAGCGCCATAAATAGAAACAAGCGGGCATAATTTGCCCTAACAAAAATGCTTCAGCACGAACATCAATACTTGATAACAGCAGATGAATTGCCGTTAAATAGCTAATGGCGGCAATTAATGCAGAATTTAAATTAAAAAATAAACGTGTAAGTCGGTACGTATAAACAGCACCTAACAAGCTAAATAAGAATCCTGGTAACGCATAAGCAAAAGCTGAAAATCCAAATATTTTAAAAGATATTGCCGTTATCCAAAATGGGAAATGAGGTTTGTCTAGCCAATCATGACCATCATAATATAAATTTATCCAATCATGGTTATTGACCATTGTTTTACTAATCAGTGCATAAAAATATGCATCATTACTACCTAAGACTGGGACAAATAAGCCACAAGCACTAACTAACACAATCACGAACAATAACCATAACCAATTAGGATTAAAATTATTTGTTTGTATATTTTTACTTTTCAAAATATTTCCCACCCTTACATACAATTTGAGCTAATCGTCGACAGTAAAGTCTCTTATAGTTATTCGACTATAATTTATTATTGATAACACATGCTAATTTAATGCACACAACAAACGACAAGTCATTCAAATTAGAAAACTAATATCGAAAATGACAATCATCTTTCAACACATAATTGTAACATGTTTGGAGTAAAGCTAAATAACTGAAGGGAAAATTCTAAGAATAAGTATAATGGCGGAGTGGACGGGACTCGAACCCGCGACCCCCTGCGTGACAGGCAGGTATTCTAACCAGCTGAACTACCACTCCACATGGTGGGCGCAACAGGATTCGAACCTATGACCCTCTGCTTGTAAGGCAGATGCTCTACCAACTGAGCTATGCGCCCCGCGTTTTGCGCTTCATTTCTGCGCTGCGAGAACAGTATTATGCCATCAATGTCCATATATTGCAACTATTTTTAACAATTTTCATGAATTAAAAACACAATAAATACACTAATAAACTGATATAAAAATAAATATTAATACAAAAATTTTTAAACATTTTATATAAATTTGCATAACAACTCTAATTTTAGCTACAATACTCCCTAATAAATAAGCACTAAAAGGATAAGCAATGTCATTTCGCCCATCTCAAAGACAAGTTAATGAGCTTCGCAAGATTAAAGTAACGCGTAATTACACTAAATATGCCGAAGGATCTGTTTTGATCGAATTTGGAGATAGTAAAATAATTTGTACGGCAACCGTTGATGAGTCAGTACCATCATTTCTCAAAGGGAAAGGAACAGGATGGTTAACTGCCGAATATTCGATGCTACCACGAGCAACTGGGACACGTAATCGTCGTGATATTTCACAAGGTAAACCCAATGCCCGTAGTCAAGAAATCCAACGCCTAATTGGACGTAGTCTACGTTCTGTATTAGACTTCACCAAATTAGGTGAGCGCCAAATAATTATTGACTGTGATGTTATTCAAGCCGATGGTGGCACTCGTACCGCATCAATCACTGGTGCATATATTGCATTGGTTGATGCAATAAACTCTTTACTAACACAAAATACTATCTCGGAAAACCCATTAACTGGAGCAATTGCGGCAGTATCTGTTGGTGTTTATCAAGGAATACCTGTTTTAGATTTAGATTATCTTGAAGACAGCAACTGTGATAGTGATATCAATGTGGTGATGAATAATCATCAAGAAATCATTGAAATCCAAGGAACCGCCGAGGGCGAAACCTTCTCAAGAGCTAAATTAAATCAATTACTGGATTTAGCTGAAATTGGCATCGCGCAATTATTAGAGATACAGCAACAATCGCTATCTAATTAATATAGTTAGCTAGGAGTTATTGAACACTAATGATTAAAATAACTGCTTTCTATTTAGCTGGTTAACTTAAAACCTATTGTTCAATTCATTAAATTTTAGATAAAATAAAAGCTACAGATAATCTGTAGCTTTTAGCATTATAGAGGTTGTTCTGCTAACTCTAAATCAATAAAGAGTTTATCCATATCGACATTAGCAATAACAACATGCACCTCTTGACCTGCACTATATTTATAGCCGCTCGTTTTGCCAATTAACGCATGGTGTTTCTCATCAAATATAAAGTAGTCACCGCCCAACTCAGTAACATGAACCAAGCCATCAATCAACAATTGCGGTATACTAACAAAAACACCAAAGCTAACCACACTAGTCACAATACCAAGATAGTCATTACCAATATGTTGTACAGCATACTTACATTTATAATAAGAATCAACCTTACGCTCCATATTTTCGGCACGTCTTTCACACATTGAGGTTTGTTCACCCATTACATCAATTGGGTGTAAATAGCCATATGTACGACTATGTAATACCGCTTTACATGCACGATGGACTAACAAATCAGGATAACGACGAATTGGTGACGTGAAATGCAAATATTTTTCATAAGCCAAACCGAAGTGTCCAATATTTTTTGGTGCATACTCAGCTAGCTGCATTGAGCGTAGAATAGTTTGCTGAATAATTGCTGAATTTGGGCGATTCATAATTCTCGTTACCAAATTTTGATAATCTTTTGGTGTTACATTTTCCTGCGAAACATCAAATTGAACAGCAATACCATCTAAATAACTTTTTAATGCAGTGAACTTTTTCTCACTTGGACGATCATGATTACGATATAGTGTAGGATGAGCACTTTTAGTTAAGAAGTCTGCAACCGAAACATTCGCGGCTAACATACATTCCTCAATTAAACGGTGAGCATCTTTACGCGCACGAGGAACCAGTTTTACCACATTACCTTTATCATCAAACTCAAAATATGGTTCACTACCCTCAAAGTCAATTGCACCTCGCGCGTGACGTTGTACTAACAGGGCTTGATAGACTGCATACAATGAATTAATGCTATTTTCTATATCACTAGGAATCGGTTCTAATTTATCCAAATAATTTTGTACCAAATTATAGGTCAAACGGTAGTGAGAATGAATTACTGCATTATCAACTGCATAATCGGTAATTTCGCCACTAGCCGAAACATCCATATGACACACCATCACTAAGCGATCAACGTTAGGATTGAGTGAACATAACCCATTAGATAATTTTTCTGGTAGCATTGGTACTACACGACGCGGAAAATAAATTGAAGTACCGCGATCAAATGCATCAAGATCAAGTGCCGAACCATGTTTAACATAATGAGCAACATCGGCAATTGCAACTGATAACGTAAAGCTACCGTCAGGATTCTTTTCACAATAAACAGCATCATCAAAATCACGCGCATCTTCACCATCAATAGTTACAAATGGTAAATGGCGCAAATCAGCACGTCCATCGATATCACGCTCGTCAATGCGATCAGGCAGTTTCTCAACATAATGCTGAGTGTCCAAGCTGAACTCTAATTGTACATTTGACTCAATTAAGGTCTTGTTGACAAATACTTCATCATCATTCAAATGACCAAGTGATTTAATTATTTTTACGCGAAAATATGACTGCTCAGTTGATGGGTAACTAACAACTACAGCATTATAAATTTCATCAAAGGCTAGCGCTTGATTAACACCATCAATCACTACTGGATAGTGTCCAAGTTTCTCATTATCACTAATTAAATAGTATTTGTCCTTATACTGTTCAACACGACCAACTATGTTGGTGATTTTATGTTTAAGTACTTCACGGATAATGCCCTGCATAAACCCATGTTTATCCACACCATCATTCATAACCGCAACTTCATCACCATCGATAGCATGATTATCTGCATTTGATGGAATAATAATCCGCTCTTTAGTTTTTAAATCAGTTGCGATACCACCACGACCATCTTTATTTGCACTATAAGTACACAAACGCGCTGAACGAATTAAGCTCACTATATCATCTGCTGCTATTTTAATTTCTTTGCTTGCTACCATCTTTTTCAATAGTCGTTTAAAATCTTGCTCTTCTGATTTAGCTACCGCCAAATGATAAATTAGCTCATGAATTGACAAACGCTTATGCTTTAATAGTACGGCGATAATATCAACAGGCAAAGGGAGATTTTTACTCATAATTACTCTTTTTTAGAATTTAAATTATAACATCGAATCGTGTTATTCAATAGCATGGCAATCGTCATTGGACCAACACCTCCTGGTACTGGAGTGATATAGGCGGCTTTCTCCAAACTACTAGCATAATCCACATCACCACATAATTTGCCATCATCCAAACGATTAATACCAACATCAATTACAACTGTACCATGTTTAAGCCATGCACCTTGGACAAAATTTGGACGACCTACTGCCGCAACAACAACATCTGCCATACCGACTAGTTCTGGAACATTTTTAGTCTTGCTATTACACATAGTAACGGTTGCACCACGATTAATTAATTCCAATGCCATCGGGCGACCAACAATATTTGAGGTACCAATTACCACCGCATGTTTACCATGATAGTCAATTGCAATGCTATCTAGCATATACATTACCCCATGTGGTGTACATGGACAAATTTGTGGATCTTTTAATGCTAATGAACCCATATTATAACGGTGAAAACCATCAACATCTTTTTGTGGAATAATCGTGTCAATTACAACTTTACTATCTAAATGTGCAGGAAGCGGCAACTGTACCAAAATACCATCAACTTCATCTGACAAATTCAATTTTTGAATTAATCCAATTAGCTCATCTTGGCTAGTTTCACTTGGTAAAATATACTCTAATGAAGTGATACCAACTTTATTACAGGTATTTTTTTTATTGCGAACATAGACTTGTGATGCGGGATTATCACCAACTAATACCACCGCCAAACATGGCACTCTACGACCTTCGACACTAATTTGCTCCACTTTGGTACGAACAGTTGCTAAAATTTCTTCGGATAATACTT
>RXKA01000189.1 GCA_003962985.1 Pseudomonadota bacterium
ATGATTGATGATAATATTAGATTTAGTCATAAAGTTATAGGATAATGGTATAGCGTTGTTAAATTACAGTAATTAAGTGATAACCGATTTTATCATATTATGGTTAACCAATGCATTGTTGCTTTACTTGTGACAGAATTAAAACTTATTATTTTTAATTGCAAGTGCACAGCTAGCAAAATCAGGATAAATAAAATTAAAGTTCTGTTCTAATAGTCTAGTTGGTACTACCTGCAAACTATTTAGAAATAGTTCTTCACCCATTTGTCCAAAGAGAAGTTTGATCATAAATTCAGGCAATGGTAACCAATTAGGTTTATGCCATGTGTTTGCGATAATTGAGCTTAATTCATGATTACTAAGCGCCAATGGTGCGGTTAGATTGTATGTCCCAACAATGGTTTGGTCAATAATCATTTCAAGAGCATGTAATAAGTCAGGTAGGGCAATCCACGTGAAATACTGGTTACCTCTGCCAATTTTGCCTCCAACATAGATTTTGAATGGTTGCAACATTTTGGGGAATGCTCCGCCATTACCTGCTAATACTACACCAAAGCGAGTAATAGTCAGATTACCTGAGTAATTGTGTGCTGTTGTTTCCCATTTGCGCGTTATTTCTTGCGAAAAATTATGGTATTCTTGGTAGTTGATGGGGGTATTCTCATCGCACTCACAATCAGTTGGATAAATGCCAATTGCGCTGGCAGAAATAAAATGAGCGTTAGGATTGTGTTGATTGAATAGTGTTACTAATTGACTAGTTGTCGTGAGGCGACTTGTTAATAATTCGTGTTTTTGTTGAGTATTCCATTTTTTATCGCCAATTCCTGCTCCTGCAAGGTTCAAGACTATATCAACTTCTTGTAGTAGCTGTGGAGCTTGTTGTAAATCAGCCATGGATATGTGATTCTCAGTTGTATTGCTATGACTTAATCGGATAAATTTATATTTATGTGCAAAAGCATGCATAAAATTACGGGCAATAAAGCCATTTGCGCCACTAATTAAGATAGTTTTCATGGTTTATATTCCTTAATTAATTTATCACTGCTCGTATTATGGCAAATTATACGATTTGTTGTCAATCATCTCTTATTAAATCCACTCTTATAACCTTGCTTGAAGATAATATTTAGTAGCAGAGAATTATATGCTAGTCACTAATTTAATCACTTGTTACCATGATTATAGATTCTAGCTAATAAATTTTCATCATAAGAGATAATCTTTTATTTATCCTCGCTATATCTCACGAATCTTAATTATAATTATAAATATGTTACAATCTCGGATAAGTAGTTTTTATTTATAAGAAAGTAGAAAAATATGCCTCAAATAAAAGTTTTGCCACATGAGGAATTATGTCCAAATGGAGCTGAATTTGTTGTAGATACTAATGTGACGATTTGTAATGCTTTATTGGCAAATGGAATTGAGATTGAACATGCCTGTGAGATGTCTTGTGCTTGTACTACATGTCATGTGGTGATTCGTAAGGGGTTTGATTCATTAGTTGAGGCGACCGAGCGTGAAGATGATCTTTTGGATATGGCGTGGGGGCTAACTTCTCAATCACGTTTATCTTGTCAGGCTGTGGTTGGTAGTGATGATTTGACCGTGGAAATTCCTAAATATACGATTAATCACGCTAAAGAAGGTTAATCAAAGTTTATTGTTTTGGTATAGATAGATGGTAAAAAAACACAGTGCGTTTCTTGCGCACGATAATAGTCATGACGAAGTACATAGTGATTCGTCACACAGCAATCTTGATCATAATGAGCACGATCATAGTCATTCTGAGCATGCGCATAATCATGCCGATATGGTGCGTGAAACTAGTGGCAAATTGTTATTTTGGTGCTTAATTGCAACTTTTTCTTTTTCACTGGTAGAGGGTATTGCAGGATGGTGGATTAACTCAATCGCGCTACAATCTGATGCAGTTCATATGATGACAGATGCAGCGGGGTTATTAATCGCATATTTTGCAAATGTAATTTCACGTCGTCCTGCTAATGTCAACCTTACTTTTGGTTATGGTAAAGCTGAGGTTTTGGGTGCATTAATAAACTGTATGTTTACCACTGTCTTGACTTTGTGGCTACTATTTGAGGTGATTCAACGCTTTTTTGATCCTGTGGCAGTTCACGGTGCTGCTCTTTTCTTCGTAGCTAGTTTAGGCTTTTTGGTTAATGGCGTAATAGTCTTTGTTCTTTCTAAACATTCACACTCGCTAAATACTAAAGCTGCTATGGTACATGCGATGGGGGATTTATTGGGCTCATTGGTTGCCATAATTGCAGGTGCAATTATTTATTTTACGAATTTATCTATTGTTGATCCAATTTTATCATTAGTGGTAATTGTCTTATTGATTGTATCTAATTTTAAACTCATGAAAAAATCAGCAATCATTCTGATGGCTGGTGTTCCAGAACACTTGGATTATGAGCAAGTAGGGTATGATTTAAAAAATGTAGATGGTATCTCTGATGTTCATGATTTGCATATTTGGTATATATCATCTACCCAAGCGGCATTAGCTGCACATGTGGTTGCCTGTAATTTGGATGCTTGGCCTGAGATTTTGGCGAATTGTCAAAAAGTATTACTTGAAAACCATGGTATTCTTCATGTTACCTTACAGGCAGAATTTGATGATACGCGTTGCAAAGAGCTCGGTTGTTGTTAAGTGAATTACATTTATAAGAGTGCGTTATGCTAACTGATCAAGAGAAACAAAAGTTTATAGATGAATCAGTACTGCCTAATTTTAGACATTTGATTGACAGTAATATCTATTCGGTAATTTTTGATTTTAATTACAAAATAGTGATCGGGACTAATTTGTCTGTTATATCGGTTGGTTGCAATACGTTAGAGGAAATGCAGGGGTGGTCTTTTGCTAATTATGCAAATGAAGAATTAGCGCAACAAATTTTTGGTGAACACTATACTCCTCAATCACAAGAATATATTCATCAGTATGCAGAAAAAATCTTTCGAGTACAACAACGTGTATTTAATGAGAAATCTGTGATTAGCTTTCTTGATTTGTTACCATATGATGGGTTACTTAAATTTTATATTGTTATGTATGTACCAGTTCTACATCCATCGGGTGAGGTGGTAGCAATACAAAGCTTTGCAACAAGAACCAAATTATTTAGTCATCAAGATTATTTTAATCAATTGTCATACAATCAACAACCAATTATGGAAACGCTTCCTAGTTTAACTTTTCGTGAGCAAGAAATAATGTTTCTCCTTGCCTATGGCTTTACGCAAGAAGAAATGTCACAGATTCTGAAAGTACATCGTAGTACTATTGCCAGTATTATTGCTAATCAATTGAGTGTTAAATTTGGACTTGCTGGTGGTAATACCAAAGCATTATCGCAAAAAGCCGTTCAACATAATTATCATAAAACTATTCCTTCTTCTTTATATCGTCCGCATATAATTGTGTTAAATGAAGACATTAAGGATATGTAGGAGTTATAAATTTCAGCGCTGATTATGATATCTGTGATTTATTCATTCTAGTAATCCATTGATAATGTATTGAAGACTTCTCGGTAGTAATCTAACCACATGAAAATAACCTTATTGAGGAGCATTGGTTAATAACTTAAAAATTGGAGTATTACCTTATGAAGTTATGCGGTTAATATGTTAAAAAAGCACTACATAGATTTGTAGTGCTGATATAAAAAGTTAGATTTAGCTATTGCTATTTAAGTGGTGGGGTCGGTTTACCATTAACTACTAAAATGACATAATCTTCAGCAGTCGCGTAAGGAACGTTTTGCCACGAGATTACCGAACCATCAGCAAATTTTAACGTCTTACCAGCTGCTTGACAGCCTAGGTCCATGCAGCTTAAATAATAACCCGATTGGACATGAGCATCCCTGTTCATAGCTGCTTCAAATTTTATCGCCCAAATATTACTTAGACCATTATTTTCTGAGCTAGTTGGATTTACGTAGTTTAACATTATAAAATATTCTGGTACTTTAGGATATGGATACATAAAGTATTTCTCCATCTCAGATGTTTTCCATGTCTCACTCCACTCCGCATCGCCATACCGTGTAACAAATCCATTATTATATGGGTTTATGATATAGTTTAAACTGTTGAACACTGGATCACCACTATAAATGTCTAACGATTTTGGTGTTATCATACGTATATTTGGGTTCGAACCACCATATTTCTCTGACATCGGGAGAATACTTCCTTTAGACACAGAAGATAAGGGGACTAATACACCCATTACATTCACGGCTCTTGTATAATTAAACGGAAACTTCTCCTGATAATAAAAACGAGATTTTACTTTTCTAGTTACATTATTTCTATCCTGTGAATTGCAAAGAGTTACTACATATGGTTTATCCGCCTCACTTACATTGTATGAATGCCATTCAAGAATAGCTGGCAGATTCGGATTGGAATCCGAAGCGCAGTTAAGTTCAGAAACCATCTCTTTTTGCAATTTCGGGCTAAATCCCATTAATGGTTGGTATAACTTACTTCCATCCGTACCAACTAGAGTATCATTCACGAATTTTATTTTATCATCAATTACTTTATTAGACTTCTCAAGTGCTTCATTCCAACTGAAATCGTGTTTAGCAGTTTTAAGCGTTGGAGTCGCATTTGCCGTTAACCATGCTTCATCAATGTTACCAGATTTTAGAGCATCTGTAATTACCGTTATTTCATCATTAAGCATTGCCTTAGTTCTTATCGCACTGCTATCAATGGTGGCAACAACTTTAGTTGCTGCTATATTGCAGCCAATACGTGTAGATATTGCATCACCAGTTATCTTATTTGCATCTTTGCAGACATTATTAAGTGAACTTTCTATTTTAGATATTTGTGTGTCACTTAACAAGTCTTCAAAGTTATTTAACTGAGAAGGTATACTAGAAATTAAGTTCTGTAACTGTACAGATTTAGACATGCTTTTTTTCAACCCACCATTTTTGGCAACATAATCCACCAAGCTAGTATTACCTGATAAACTAGCATAGGTATTGTAATAATCAGTCGTTAATGCACTATAATTCTTGCTGAGATCTATTAATGTATTTTGTGAATCAATGGTGTCAACATAGTGACCAAGTGCATCAACAGTATATTTAAGCTCATTTAACTCTTGATTGAATTTCCGTAATTTATCATCAATTTCTACAAATTTATCACCAATCCATTTTGCGTTAGCATTTTCTTTACCAGAGCATGAGCTAGAATAGATTTGGTCACCAATGTCAAAAATTGCACCAATGCCATCGCCAATAATTGGTATAAAACCACTAAGTGTCCCAATGATGTTAAATGTAGTTTGTAATCCTTCGACATTGCATAACGAATTATCTGGTGTAGCCTCCTGTTGTGTGGTTAACGCTCCACCTACTGCTGGAGCGTTTGTTGCACCAAGAGACTTGTATGCAACTTTTTTTCTAGCTTTTTTCTGCGCTTGCGGTTTGGCCAAGAATTGATTATTATCTAATCTCTTATTGAGATTAGTATAAAATAAATTTTCATTAGCACCACCATTTTGTGCAATAAAATACAATCCTAGCTCTTCAAAGATGTCTACAGTGCCATCTGGACTATTGTAACCATTAAAGAACTGCGTTAATTTAGCATTGAGTATCTGAGGGTCTTTTTTAGTTACACTTGTCATCTGATTGAATGCATATAATCCTAACCATTTATCATCGATAATCATGCTATTTAGTGTACTAGGTTTATCACTCATTAGATAGGCTGAAACGAGTTGTTTTTTTGCGTCATAAAATTTAAAAGTAAGTTTAGGAGTAACATTAATATTTTTTACTGTTAAATCACATTGTTGGTTTAAGTTACATGCAAATTTATTGTTATAGATTGTTTGTCCATTTTTATTTAAAATTACAACCTTATCAATTGTGCTATTCGATTTATTATATATCATAAATTTATAGCCCACTAAACTCTTGGCAGCGGCAGCATTACCTTTGGTATTTGCTTTGCCATCATCACCTGCGGATTTCCATGTATCCCACCATGATGTCGCGTGTACAGTAAATGTTGCGCAAGTTAATAATGCTAGCAGTAACGGTTTAGGTTTTTTACGAATAAACATGATCGGATGATCCCTTAAAAATTTGTTATAGATTTTTAACACCTAGACATAAGGATTATAAATGTCTAATGCTAGTTTTAGCAATAGACATTTTTGTTAATATTATGCTACTTATCTAGATTGCATTATTGTGGTTTAATTTTATTAATATATCGGTTACTAAATGTTTCGTCATTAGTCCACATTCCTTCGACATAATATAGATTACTTCCATCGGTAGTAATATAATCACATGAAAAATAACCTTGTTGAGAAGCATTGGTTAACACTTGCCAACTATTATTTGCGTTCGAACCAGCGGGTAAATATAAGAAGTTCGATTCAGCACAGGCATAAGCGGTATTTTTGACGTAGACTAAATCATTAATATAAACATTGCTTTCCCCAAATTGAGTTCCTGTTGCTTTATGGCTAGTAATTGGCACAGTATAGACACCAGTTTGTGAAAGTACAGAAAAGTCTGGCTGAACATTATTAGTTTGATAGGTATAAAATGAATTACCATTTTGATCGAAATCCTCAATAACTGCTGGACCTGGTGAGAAAAATTCAGGTAACGATTCAATCTGGTTATTGCTAAGATTAATTGTATACAGCGTTGCCACGTTCGGATCAGCTAAATATAATTTACCTTCACGATAAAGCAATTTACTAAACGAAAGCACAAAAGGAATCTCAATAGGGTAACTACTCCATGCTTGAGTTTGCGTTTGATATTTCAAAATAAAGTTGTCAGTTGTAGTAGCTTGGCTGCCAATCGCATAAATATTACCTTGATTATCACTTACTACTTGTGATGAAATGATAATATTGTTAGGTGGTGTTAAATTACAGGTCATGTTGCCTGGAATCTTTTGTACTGGCAAACTACATAATATACCGCCTTGATTTACGCTAAACACTGCTTGTGCTTGTGGATCATATGCCAAACCACTTAATGTTGGATTAGTATCATTTGATGAGCTAGTCGTTCCACTGCAGGCCGTTAGTATCAGCGCAGATATAATTAATCCCAAAGTTGAGTTAATATTGCTATTGTATTTTTTCATGATTTTATCCTTTAATTTTATTTCGAGTAAGTTAAATTGGGTTTGCTGCTTTTTCAAATTGTGCATCGAAAGAGGATATTCCAAACAGACCACCTTCACATCTAAAATTTCTGGTAGAACTAAACTTGTCGTCACCTGCTGTAGGTAAGCATTTATAGGTAGTTAGGCTATGCCTAATTGTAAATTGACTTACATATTTCTTGCCATTTTCTTCCGAATAAAGTGCCTGTGAGGTATCACTGGTTTTATTCAAATTGCCATTTCTATCGGTAGAATAATTGGCAAATACCCCAGAGAATGAAACAGGCACAAGATAGTTAAAAGTCTTGCCATAATCCCTTGTGTAATGCCAACTTTCATCAAATAGGTATCCATACTTAGTTTTATCAAAACCATAACTAGTTGGATTGCCTTTAAATGTGTTGGTAATCTGCGTAACTATTGCGGGACAAGTATTAGCATAAGCATTAAAACAATCGCCTGCCTTACTATTGATATAGCTAATTCGATTATTTAAATTTTTAATCTGGCTAGCAATAAACGATTTCACATCGGGCAAAATTGGTAAAGAATTTTGCTGATAAGTATTCAAAAAGGCGATTCGATTTTTATAAATATTCAGTTGTTCTAAAATTGTATTTTGAGCAATCTGTACAGCATCAGATAATGGTTGTGGCGCTGGTACTTCAATTCCCAAAGAAGAATAAGAATTAAGTATCGGATTAAAGAAATAAAGATTATTGTAAATCATCCCACTGTTATTTTTAACTTGTGATGGAAGTGTTGATGTATATCTATTAATTCCATCGATAATTACTTGACAACTTTCTACTTTTTCTGAACTACAGAATACATTATTGAAATTACCAGTTTCTGGATTGATAAAAATATTTTGTAGACTTTCTGGCGTTCCACCATTTTGTAGTGCCGATACTGAAATTGTGGCGGTACTTTTTTGCTTTTTGAGTTCTGCTTCAATTGATTGCAGTACCGTTGGTAATGAAGTTTCTGAAAAAGATGCCGACTCTTTGAATTTATAAGTATCGTACTTAGATTTGAAATTTACTCCAACGTTAACGGCTAACACCACTCCAGCATTTAAATTACTTACAAATGAGTCACCGCAACTAGTAAAAAACTTGCTTTGTCCTGCGGCAAATGCGCTTTGTCCTGTTGGGCTTAAATTTGCGTTTCCATAAGCTGCTGGATTTAGTTTTGCATCGGTGGAATAGGTATAAAGATAAACAAAATTGAGTGTATATGCGGTATTTTTTGTTGTCGCAACAAATGATGCATTGGCACTATCAAAAAAAGAAGATGAACCAATGCCACTCTCTGCACTCAGACCAAGATTTAACGATGTTCTAATTTGTTCATTAGTTGCTTGAGACGTAAAGTTAAATTCAGCCCGTGGAGACGTACCTATGGTAGAATTTTTAGTATCCATACAAATTAGTGAGCTAGTAGGCATACCGGTTGCATAAAGAGTTGGCACACCAAGTAGTGCCCAATTATCGCTAACGCTACTTTGCAGGGATTTTTGTGTAGCAGTGTCAGCGTAAGCAGTCACACTGATTCCGATGCACGATAATGCACAAGTCAGATATTTTATACTCTTCGTATTTTTCATAATAGTCCACCCTAAAGAATTATTGTTACAACCTGTGAGGATTGTAGCAGTATTGTAAATAAATACACAATAGACATTTTTGTTATTCGTGATAATAATAGTTTTTTGTCGAAATAAATAAAAATTAATCTATTCTGTTGCATAATTTCACATGATTATCACTCTTGTATTTAGAGAGATTGATGGTATAATTATTAACTAAATTATGTGTATGCCAGCTCTATTAGAAACTATCTTATTATGAAAATCAAATTTACAACCAAACAATCATTTTTACTCTTAATTATTATTGCATTTATTCTTAGCCTTTCATGTGCTTTCTATGCTAATCATCTGATTAATACATTCAATGATAAAAACTTAATTGATGTTAAGGAGCAGCAAGCCAATTTATTAAATATAACCAGTAATTCAATTGATAATAAATTTGGTAATATAGCCAAGAGAATTAATGATTATTCATCCCAGATATCTGATGGTGTGCTTAAACCAGAGAAATTAGGTACAATTATTTATAAAGATGAGGTTATTAATGATAATAATGTATTGGGAGCGGGGATTGTTTTCTTTGATCCGCAGCATAAGATTAAATCACAACGACTATATTGGCAATTCCAAAATTCTGGGATAGTGAATTTACATAATCGTAAATCTGTAAAACCGGAGCATAAATTAATTGAGATTATAAAGAATGAACCTCATCATTGGTCACGACCTTATTATGATGATGTGTTAAAGCAATATATTGTTAGCTATACGAGTGTTTTTTATTATCCAAATTCCACGCAAGTTGCAGGAGTTGTAGTATTGGATATGGATTTGGATATTATAATCAATTTGATTGCGCGTAATATTGGTGAAAAATTTACTTCTATTGTCAATAATCATGATAAATATGTTTATAGTAATGATACCAATCGAATTGTTGCACGCAGTAGTTTAGCCAATCCATCCAACATTAGTAATAGTGTTGATCAGCAGATCATGGAATACAATCACAAACAAACTTGTTATCAGGTTTGCCATAATGTAGTTAAGGGTGAAACTAATAATTATGTTATTTATAAACAGATGATAAATGTTCCATGGCTAATTTTTGCTAAATATTCTAATGATGAGTTGAAATCATTGATTAGAAGTACCCCTAATTCTGCAATCATGTTATGGGTTGGTAGCCTTGCTTCTTGCGCTATTTGTTTAGTTTTAATTGTATTATCGTTAATGGTACATCGCCGAAATTTTCTAAAAGTCTTATGGACTGGTGCTGCCTCAATCTCGATAATTTGTTTGATTGGCACAATTTATGTTTGGAATATTTCGCGGAATTTATATTTTATTAATTATTCAAATGCCATAACTTCCAATGTTAAATTACAAAAGCTACTTAAACCGTACCAAGATGAAACTAAGCTTAAAAATATCGGTGATGTTTTGGAAGTTCCTACTGCGGTATTAATTGATTCGGTCGAATTTCTTAATGCTTATAATTTGCAATTAACTGGTACTATTATGCAGAATTATCCGAAAGAATATAATGTAACCGATGGTATTAAATTTAATAATTCATTTGATACCAAAATTACCAAAGTATCAGATATTAGCTCACCATTTTATCGTACCATAATTTGGACTTTTCAAACTAAAATTCGGGAAAATTTTGATTACAAACATTATCCTTTTAATCACGGCAAGATTTGGTTATCGATTAGTCCATTTAGGAGTGGTAGTAATTTAATTTTCACGCCTAATTTTGCCTATTATAATGGATTGAGTGACATCAGTGCTAATTATGGTGTAAATCCAGATATTATTATCCCTGGGTGGCAAATTCATGGTAGCTATTTTAGTTATAGCAACGATAAATCACGGATGGTAGATGAAATTGATTCTTATGATAATGTCAGACTGCCTTCATTGGTGTTTAATGTATTAATTAATTCAAGTATTAGTGATGCAATTATAACCACGATTATTCCACCGATAATTATTATTTTAATTTTATTTGTGCTACTTTTAACTATCAATAAATATCGTAATCGTTTTATTGAATTTAAAGTTTCAGGGATTATCAGTTCGTGTGGTGGAATGTTGTTTACTATCGTATTCACGCATGTTAGTTTACGTAATAAGTTGACCTCAGAGATTATGTACATTGAATATATTTATTTATTGATGTATGTTATTGTATTGTTAATTCCAGTCAATGCATTCTTATTTGCCTCAAATAAGTACAAGCATATCAACTATGGTAATAATATATTTTTTAAATTGTTATTTATTCCACTACTAACTAGCTTAGTCTTTATTATGACTTTGTTTAGTTTCTCTTAATTCTTGAGGTTGTATGGTGGTTAAGCTAGTTGACTTAAACCACCATTGGAGCATTGGTTGTGTTTTATCTTAATGAATTAGTAATATCACTATTTGGATAGTTTATCTTGTTAATTGGTAGAGCAAATGTTTTGATTTTGCCATTACGACTTAATTTATTTAAATCTATTTTAACTAAATTGGTGCGATGATTATAATCAGCAAAATAGAATTGATTATGATTTAAATCTTTAATTGCTATCCATTGAGTATAGTCTGATTGTTTTGTGCCATTTTCAACTGATGCTACAACTCCCTTTGGAATATCAACAGTATTTAGAATGTGGTCGACTAAATTAATTGCTTCGCTAGCATTGTTAGTTTTGTCAGCATAGTAAGATAAAAATGTCGTCTTGATAAACCGTGAAGGAGGAGTGTAATCACCTGGTAATCCGATTGCTCCACCACCTTGTCCAACAGCAGTTACATTACCAAGCTTACTATTGCTGTTACGATTATTAGTTGCAACATTAGTTAAATTGACATAATTTTTTACATTGGTTAGATGCCAATCATAGTTGGGTGAATTAGTCATAACGCCGATTGAATTATTAAAAAATTTCATTTCGCCATGAATAAACTCAATTACTGTGCTATTACCAGTTTTGTCAGTAATCAAGAAATGTATTGTGGGGGTTACTGGAAGATTTTGGAGTTCAGGTGCCCAGACCTTATATTTAGGTAACTCTTGTTGTATTTCATTTACGTTTGCATAATTACTTAATACAAAGCGTACAAATTCAAGTACAGACACATATTTTTTATCATTTTGGTTTACCGTTTGATATTCTGTAAAATCTGGTAAAAAGTTTCCACTAATAGCAAGTCCAGCAGAATTTTGTCCCTCAAGCATGGCATTGTTTTCCAGCCCAGTGCCAATTCCAAGTACCGCATATTTACTTGTCAGTTGTTGTGGTGGTAAGTTGTTTTGCTTAGGAGCATTTAATTGATATGATGACCCTTGTGGATAATAGAGTAGTTGCCAATTCATATCATATGCCCATTCCATGGTTCTACCAGCCGCAACGGATCCATCCGTTGCTTTAATGTTCAAAGATGTACATGCAATTGAGTTTTGAATAACCATACCGCTCAAAAGTAATGCAAGGATTTTTTTCATCTACTGATTCCTATCTAAAAAATAAAAAAGTGTCGAAATAAAATTCGACACTTTACGAGTAACCGATTATTGTCCACCACTTGATGT